>CAYPIB010000009.1:18781-42609 GCA_964410675.1 uncultured Roseburia sp. | reverse complement strand
GCCTCCGCCGCCTCCTCCGGGTAGATCAGGGGATAATCCAAAGGGATCGATTAAGTTGATTGGGTTGCCTTGGACGTAGCTGTAGCGGTTTAGGCTTTGGCTGTTTGTGATGTTTCCGGTTATGATGTCTTGGTTGATAAAGCGCTTGATAGATACATTATAGTATCGGGCACGCATATAATACAAGCCGTTTTTGTCTGTGGAAACACCGTATTTTCCATTGTAGAGGTAACGGGTGTCATCGGGCATTGCTGTTAGATTTGTTGTTTCCAGAAGCTCGCCGTATGGTCCGTATTGGTACTCTGTTTGTTTTTTTGCATTTTGGTTTGTTGTTGCTATTGTGCTTCCCAAGTGGTCAAAATGGTATTGGCGGTAGCCTGTTTCGGTTGAAACCTGGCTGATAAGGCCTTTACCGTGGGTGTAGGTAATTGTTTTAACTTCTTTGGAAAGCAGTCCTATGAAATTGGGCTCGTATACGATTGTTTGTATGACTTGGGCAAGGGAGAGCTCTCTGTCAAGTATGTATTCCTCTCTTTGCTTGTTGTCTATAATAGTTGCGATACGGTTATTTTCTGCATCATATTCGTATTGATGGTTTCCTGCCTTTATTAGGCGGTTTCTGCAGTCATAGGTAAATGATGTCATGACTCCTTCCAGAGGGCCATATGTCATGTTTCCATTCTGGTCATAGGTTATGGCTTTTCCATTATAGGTTTTGAGTCTATCATTTTTATCATAGGTCATTTGAATATTTGCAATCGGTTCTTTTGCTTTATTCTCCGTACCTGCAATATGTACAATGTTTCCCTTTTCATCATAAGTGTAATTGTATTTATACGTTTTTTCATTTGGAATGGTAATGCTTAATTCGTATAGCTGTCCTCTTTGATTATATGTACGGAGCTCTTTCGTACCGTTTGCATTGCGGGTTTCAAGTAAGCGGCCAGCCTTATCATGGGCGTAGGCTGTTACTCTGTTGTCGCTGTCTGTTACGGTTTCAAGTAGTCCTGTTTTGGTATAAGTATATTTGACTGTTTTATTTCCGGGATAGGTCACCGTTACACGGTTGCCTGCTTGATCATAAGTATAGGACACGGTTCGGTTTTTATAATCAGTACAGGTTAGCACACGGTTAAGCGCATCATAGGTTCGGGTAATGGATCCGTTTTGGTCTGTCACCTTGATGATATTGCTATTTTTATCGTATTCGTACTTAATGGTACCGGCATCATCTCGCTGGGATGTTATTCTTCCTGCTGCATCATAAGTATAAGTTGTTGCATTATTATTGGAATTCTTCTTTGATTCCAGCAGTCCCAATGCATTATAGCAATATTCTGCCTGTGCATTAGTGCCTATTTTTTCTGTTAAAACCTGACCCAATCCATTATAGGTATAGGCTATGGTTCCTTCCTCCGGATTGGTTTGTTTTGTTATACTACCAATAGCATTGTATTCATATGAGCTTGTTACAGAAGTACTATTTTGTCCGTCTGTATTCGTTACCGAAAGGAGATTATGGCTTTTATCGTAAGTCAAGTTTGAAATTACTTCACTTTTAGTATCCTTATAGGAAACCGTTTTTTGTAAATCTCCGATTGTATTATAAGTATATTCGGTTATTGTATCGTTGACATCCATTGAAGAGATTACTCTGTTTAATGCATCATAAGTATTGCTTTGAATCTGCTTTCCGGTTTCATCATAGAGGCTTGCCACATTATTATTGGGATCATATACCGCTTTCGTAAAATTGCCAAGTTCATCATAAGAAGCGGTAATATTACCTTTCTCATCATACTGATAGGATTTTGTTAAATCTCCTTTGTCCGTATGTCTTGTCTGAGATAAAACCTGTCCGAAAGGATTGTAAATAAAGGATGTTTTTACCCCAAGTGCGTCAATCACGGCAATGCAATTTCCGTTTCCATCATATTCATACTTAGTTATATTTCCCATTGGGTCTTTTGTTTGAACCAAGTTTGAATGAATATCATAAGTATGGATAGTCTTATTACCGACAGGGTCTTTAATGGATGTAATGTTTCCGGCGGAATCTCTTGTATAAGTCTCTACGTTATTTGCTATATCCGTCTTTTGCTGGAGCCGCCAATATTTATCATAGTAATAGGTATAGTGGGGACCATTATCATAACGCTCTGACTGCAAGACTCCGTTTGGATAGTATGTATAATGAATCTTTTGTCCATTTGGCCCCTTTTCGTAGATTTTATTACTAAGCGCATCATATTCATAATGACATTCGGTCTTGTCTCTATTGACAAGTTTTGTTAAATTTCCAACTGCATCATATGTATATAATTCTTTAGTTCCATCCGGAAATGTAGTTTTTTTCAAGTTACCCATGGCATCATAGCTATGAGTCGTTGTCTCATTCAGTGCATTGGTTTCTTTTAAAAGATTACCCGCATCGTCATAGACATAGTTTGTCTGATTGTCATTTCCGTCTGTGATACTTTTTATATTTCCATTTTTATCATATTTATAAGTAACTTTATCGTTACCGGTCTGTACTGATGTAACCCTTCGCATTTTGTCATAGGTATAATGTGTTGATCTAAGGAGCTTATCATTTTTATCATATACCTCCATCCTAAAAACATCGCCTGCCGCATCATATGTATAGTTGAATTGATTCCCATTACAATCTACTAATTTGGCCAGTTGTCCCTTGGTATATGTATACTTTTTAGTGCCCTTCCCTTCGATAGTCTCAGTTTTCATATACCCTTTGCTGTCGTAAGTATAGGTTGTTATTTCACCAAGAAATGTTTTTGAGTAGGTTATTCGGTTTTGATCATTATATTCATATCGTGAAAAGTTACCGTCTGCGTCTTCTATATGGGTTATATTTCCCCTAGAATCATTCCCATAGGTGAGCGTTGTTCCAAGTACATCCGTTGAACTAATCATATCACCATCTAAGTACTCATACATCACTTTATTGTTATTATGGTCGGTCTGGGTTAACTGATTTCCCTCTTTATCATACGTATATTTTGTCAGGCTCCCAATTGCATCTATACTATAAATGATATTTTGATTTTTATCTGTCACAATTTCTGTTTTATTTTTCAGGTGGTCACTAATTAGAATACTTGTTCTATCATCCTCCTCATCCGAATAGCTGAATTTGGTAGGTACACTACTTCCGTTTTCTATCTGGGTCAATACCCTGCCTGTATCATCATAAGTATTTTCTACAAAGACATTATCACTGTTTCCTATTTCTTTAACTAATTTACCATTGTCATATTTGAATTTTCTTATTGTGTTATCCGGAAATGTAATTTGGGTTAAGTATTTTCCGTCCGCTGAATAGGTAAACACTGCCTTGCGCCCATTTCCATCATCCACTTGTTTTATAAGGTCTTCACCATTATAGGTCATGATTAAAACTCTGTCGGATGCAGAATCCATGGCAATCATTTTGTTGCCATCATAGGTGAATGTAACCTTTTTTCCCTGAGGATTGGTAATAGACTTTAATTTTCCACTTTGATTAAATACATATACTGTTCCGTCTTTTTCACTAAGTTTATAGGTGCCATCCTCACTACGTTCAATAAAGTAGCCGTTCATGTTCTTGCTAATCGGTACATATACTCCAAAATATTCTTTATCATCCAGACCGATTTCATTATCAGCCATAATACCGTATGCACATCCGTTCAGAGCATCCTGCGAAATAAATGTTGAAAAATTAGAGGGCGAGGTATAAAGCATAATCGCGTTTCCTCTTTGTTTTAGCTTGGCCTCATATGAGTGCATCCATCCATAGCCCAGTTCTCCTTTTTCATCAGTAAGCAATGAGTTATAGGATAAATCAAAGGATAATGTTGCTCCTCCCGATAATGATAGTGCTGTAATGTTTTCAGTAAAGGCTCCGCTTGTAACATCAACCGGATCACCATGTTCATTTTCTTCATTATTCCCTGTATCAGTATTTGTTCCTGTCGACTTGGTTTTTTTATTATATACTTTTGCAACTGATTTATCTACGTGACTGGGTATCGTTGCCACATGAACTTTTACGCCAAGATTGCTTCCTTCCAGCATCTCTATGAATTCATTTAAATAGGTATAATAAAAGGTATCCTCTCCGTATCCGGTAACTGGTGCAGAAAAAGTTCCATATAAAGACTTTCCCGGTTCAAATGCATTTATATTAATGGTATCTCCATTTACAACAACCGGTATCTGAGCACATTTACTTGCCTCTGGAATAACATAATCTTTTCCGCCGCCCTCGATAATACGCTGTATGACTTGATTTGTTTCACTATCTTTTATTACAATAACTTTTTTTTGCGGAGGTTCACGATATGCCCCAAAGGTTGTTCGAAAATCATAAAATGTTTTTTTGGATGCATTGGTTACACGAAATTGAATATAATAATTATCTCCAATATATGCCGCATCCTCGGGATAAATATATATATGGATACCCGCACCTGCTGTAGCATTTATGCTGCTCTCGACTTCTTGTCTAAATTCTATAGGAGCATTGATAGGAGCATAACTTCCTTTGAATACAACTCCCAATTTATAGTTTCCCGGATCATCCCCCTTAATCATCCATGAACAGCTTTCCTTTTTTCTTCCGGCAATTTCAGGTAATTTTTGTTCTAAATTTTGAGGTGTTTTCGTCTTTGCTAAAGATAGTCCTTTAGGCAGTTCAAGTGTTGCAGTCCCGTTTTGTATAACAAATTCTGAGTCTGCAATATTATAAACAGTCATGTCCACTTCAAACATATCTTTTAACCAGCTTATAGATTGTCTTGTAGCCACACTGTAATAAAACTGACGTCCATCTATGACACTGGTCCCAATTTTGATACCAGTTAATCCATAACTAGGTGTACTGCTAATACCTTGTCCAGTACCACCGCCGCCATCGCCGCTGCTGCCGCCGCTTCCTCCTGTAAACTTATTATAATCTATAACGCCACTTGAATTAAAACTGCCGTTATATGCAGGCAGCAGTGTCTTATAAAGAGTAACCTTTATGCCCACGGTAACCTTCATTTTATTTTCCGGATCAGACAAGTCCACTCCATTTGCAATCATTTCTTCAATACTCAGCTTACGCGTAGTTAAATCTATTGCAATTGGCGGAGTCTTGTCTAATATAATTACTTTTTCCGCAACTTCCGTCAGTGTTATTTTAATCGTTCCCGAAGTAGGAGTACATCCTTGTTTGTAAGCTGCATACTCATAAACGCCAGGCTCCATACATATCGTAGCTTTTCCATTTTCATCACAAATATATTCTTTAAAACCACCGTCATCAGGAAGCTTTATATATACTGAAGCCTCACTTATATTGCTTGCATCGGTTCCCTTTACGCGTACCTTTGTCTTGCCTTTTCCATCCGGATCAATCACTTCGACCGCTCCAAACTTTGTGGCTGTATTGCCAGCTCTATCTGTAACAGTAAGTGCAACTCTGTAGGTACCCGCTTTTTTATATGTATAATTCACGCACGGTCCTTTTAAAGTTTTGCCATCACCTGTCTTCCAAACATAGCTCTTGATAACATCATTATCGGTAGAGCTTAAGCCATCAAAAAGTACGGGATACCCAACTATCCCCTGTGCTATCGGTGAAATTGCCGGTATTGGCGCTATTGTATCAACGCTGCTGCCATATCCATCCGACAATCGTGACCGGCTGAAATTGCCATTTTTGTCTACACTCTTTACACTATATTCATATAAATTTCCAAGTTCAATTTCTGTATCAGTAAAGCTTGTTTCTGTCGTACTTGTAATTAGCTGCTCCCGCTTAGTTCCAACTTCTTTTTTATATATTTCATAATGGGAAAAATCTTCATCTTCACTCTCAGAATAAGATAAACCAACTGCATAGCTCAAAGCAGCTGTTTCTAAAGCGGGCTGTTTCGGCTTAGTTAAATCCAGTTGATATTCTCTGTATACTTCTTCACTGACATTTCCGCTTATATCTGTTGTGCAGACTTTAACTATATATGTACCCTCATCCAAATCAGTGGTATCCCAAACAGGATTAAATTCAACTGAATTTTCACTTTTCTTGCTTTCATAACGATCCAAGGAATACCAAGACTTTTCCTTGTCATCCTTTTTTTGGTATTGAATATCAATATTATTTATTCCAGCATTATCATATACATAGACAGTAATATTAGGAGACATTCCAAGATAATGATTATCTTTTGGACTGACACCTGCAATAATTGGTTTTACTGTATCCGGAGTTACAACACATACGACAGGAACGGAACTTGCACTAATGTTCCCAGCCCAATCTATCGCTGCAACTTTATATTTATATGTTTCACCTACTTTTACATTAACATCCTGGTAATACAAAGAATTTATGGTAGTAATCTTTTCAAACGTTCCATTCTCTCCGCTTGCTTTATATAAAACATACCCTTCCACATCTTCTTCTGTATTTTTATCCCATTTCAAACCAACTACATAGGCAGACGAATCAACCATGAAACCTTTTACCTGACTGGGTGCTGTTCGATCGATTGGATAGGTTACTGTAAAAATATCACTATCCATGTCAGGATTATAATTTGAGTTACCAAATATATCAAAAGCTTCATAACCAATAGTAATATTTCCTTCGGGAAATTGTTCTAAAGAAAACTCATAAGATACCAGTTCTTTCTTCCCCTTATTTTTTGCCTGAACCTCAGCAATGTCTACAAAATTTTCTCCATCAAGGGAATACGTGAACTTTACATAATCAACTCCTACATTATCTGATACTTCCGCTCCCAGTACCATAGACTGATTATATCCCCGCATTTGAGGATAGACATTCATTAAAACAGGCGCAAGGGTATCTGCTTCCGTTTTAACTGTAAATGGATCAGATTCCACTCCTCGATTACCGCAAAAATCGTAACCTACAACTCGAAATGTATATTCTGTTTCTAATTGCAAATCTGTAATTGAAAAACCGAGGCTTTTCTCTTCCTTACCTATCTCCAAATAGGAACCGTCATTTAATAATTGTTCTATCACACAGTAAGAAAAATCTTCATCTTCCGGATACTCCCATGTAATATGAACCGTTGTGCTATCCGCCTCACAGCTGTTTATTATTATTTTCTCCGGTCCGGTCTCATCAAGAATATAAGTCTTCTCAAAAGAATCACTTTGATTTCCCGCCGTATCGACTGCAATCGCGCGGATTGTTACTTTCCCTTCCTTTATATCTGCATTTGTAATGGCAAAGCCTGCCTTTTCCTCTGTCTCCTTTTCCTCCAGCAGAATCCATTCTTCCTGCTCATTTTGTTTATATTCCATTCTGATTTTAGCTAATGACTTATTATCTTTTGCAGAAACAATAATTTCTGTGTTTCTGCTTATTGACTCTGCCTCCGGCATTATACTATTAATTACAGGAGCTTTTGTATCCTTTTCTATGAGTATTACAGCATCTTTAGACAAAACGCTCCTTCTTCCAAACTCATCTTTTGCCTGAAGCATATAAGAATATTCTTTGCCTTCTGCTACATCAGCATCTACATAATATGTATTTTCTCTTCCTTGTACTTCTGTTATTCTATTATATTGTCCGCTTCCAACTTCACTTTTTAGAATATAATAGCTGACACAGTTTTTACTTTTTGATGTATCCCAGCTCAATGCCACAACCCCATCAAGCATGTTCGCCTCAACATTCTCCGGTGTTTCTGGTGGCGTCAAATCAAAGAAATAGGTGTTTATTTCCTCTGTCGTATTTCCATCCTCATCCTCTAACACAAACTTAAAGTCATAATATCCTTCCTGACCTAGAATATTATTCGAAATTTGATATGTGATAGTATTTTTATCTTCGTACGTACTCTTTCCTAATGTGATCCAGTCTCCTATTTCCTCGTTGTAATAAAAAATCTCAACTCGATTTTGGACTCCTGCCCCCCATATTCCAAATTTAATTTCAAATTTAGTTGTTGTTCCCCCTAAATCAGCGTAATTTTCAGGAGTAACATTTAATATTTGGGGCATCTTAACAAATGCCTTTATCGCTTCACTTTCTTCACTGTAATTACCGCTTTCATCGTAAGCAGCAATTGTGTAGGAATAAGATTTATTAAGTTCTAAATGAGAATCACAATAGGTAGTATCCTGTAACCCCGACTTAATCTTTTCACCATTTCTATACACTATATATCCCGCAACTTTATCATTATCTGTTGTTGCCTTCCATGTAAGCGTAACGGAAGAGCCTGTTCTTTTTCTAACCCCAAGGTCCTCTACCTTTTCCGGGGCTTCTATATCCTTAGGTATTTCCACGCGCAAAACCGGTGAATCTTTTGTCTTATTGCGATAATTATCAAAAGCATATACTTGATATTCATGAGTATGACCCGGCTTTAAACCCGTGTCTCTAAAAGTAAGCTCACTCGTAACCCCAATTCTCTTCCCGTCCCGGTAAATCTCATATCCCACAATACCTGTATCATCACTGGCACCGCCATAAGAAAGCGTAACAAAATTACAGCCAATTTCATCCGCCTTTAATTCATTCACCGCTGTAGGATTTTCATCATCCTCCAATTGATAGATGATTTCATTTGCAATTTTATCGATATTATTTTTAAATCGATATCCTGTATCCTTGTCCTTTGTCAAAATAAGCTTTTGGAATTTAGAATATCCCTCACCATAAAAACGAATTTCCGGAATATAGGTACTGCCATCCTCAAGCTTCTTTCTGCCTAAAATAGTACAATGCGAGCTTTCCGCTATAAAGGAATCAGACGATCCACTTTGGAGAAAATCGCCTCTCACTTCCAATGTACCATTTGTCATATTGCCCTTTGAAGAAGAATAACTATTAGTCGAAAAATTTCCATTTACAAGCAAATAACAAAGTGGGTCCCTCATAATTAATTTTCCGTAGGACTTGAGCAAAAAGTTATTTTCACAGTAAATATCTCCTCTTGCCACATCCAATGTTCCCGCCACTTCGATGCTGCCTGCCGAAAGCTGAAAGTCCAATATACTAAATGTTCCACCGCTGATACTCAGCTCCCCTGCAACATCCATGTCATGACTGAGTGTACCACCTTTATAAATTGAGAGACTTCCCCCAATCTTTGTGCAGTCGACATCTTCTATCGTCTGCACGGAAACGTCTAATGATTTGTCTAAAAATTCCCCATTCCCTTGTAATTTTCCAACACTTACATTGACATTACAACGTACCGTTCCTCCGCTTTTTAAAATCTTAAGCTCAGTTACGTCAAAGCTGCCTCTAGCCTCTATATCCTGTTCCTTTTCTCCGTCTATCTCTACTGTTATACCTTCATTTAATACAAAATAGGTATTTAATATACTTTTTTTATAATTTCCATAAAGCCTAATAACACCTTTGGTCATCTTTTCATTTAAATATGTATAATAAGGGAACCTTGTGTTCATATGGGCATCCCCATGGACAACAAGAGTATCCGCATCACTATTCATAATTAACTTTCCGGTACCAAAATTGCACGTATCACCGTCTCTTATTTCCATCCGGTAATCTCCCTTTACAATAAGAGTACCACCGTTTAAACACACTTTTCCTCCTTGGTGCCAAAAATCGCCTTGAATTGTCATAGTGTGTCCGTTTAAATCAAGTGTTCCCTCTTTCAAGTAAAAATCGCCGGAAACGTCTGTATCTTCCTTTAGTATATAGCCATATGTTCCTTCGGTATCACCATATACCAGTCTGCAGTTATTGTGTACGAATTCCTTTCTGGCAACTAATCCCGTCTTGCTTTCTATTCCTTCGTCACTTTTATTGTCAAGAGTAATATAATCAAATATTACTTCCTCGCCGGTATTTACCGACTGCTTCTTATCACCGTTTAATATCAGACTGCTATACTCATATAGCTTTACTTTTCCCTCAAGACTCACATCTCCTTTACATTCCAATGTAAGATAATTTGAATCAATGTTTAATTTCTTTAGATTTAGATTTCCTCCGACTACAAACTTCTCAATTTCAGAACTTGAGGATAACTCACACCCCTCACCGATAAAGTTTCCGCTTACACTCATAGATGCCTCGTCTTGTAAATAGACAGACACCTGATCAATAGCTTCTACATTGCCATGATACGTAACACTTTGTTTTATCGTATAAGGTTTTAAAATCTTAATATCGCCAAGGTATACTCCCTCAAATACGGTGAATTCTTCTCCTACTCCAAGCGTACCACTTACTTTATTGCCATTTGTTTTTAATTCTCCGGAAATATAGGGAGAATTTTCAAATATTATTCCCTCTTTACTTTCATTTTGTATTTCTACATTAGAAAATTTAGCAAATTCAATTCCTTTACTTTTAACCTTCTGTTCTTTTGTACCACTTAACAATACTCTATAATTTTCCTGTGGATAAAAACCTTCCTCACATTCAGATTCCAGTGTGATATTTCCCTGGATTTCCAATAAACCACTCGTCAATAGTCCCTTATGATTTGCTGTTGTTTTATTATGAAAATCACCTTTCACTAGTACATAATCATCCGCAGACTCCATTTTTAAACTGCTGCCGGAATCATTCCACTGTATTCCTGCCTCCATCGTATAATTACCATCAATCAGAAGCTTTCCTTTATTTATTGTAAGAGCCGCATTTTCCTGTATTACGTTTCTCTTTGCATAAAACGTATGTCCCCCTAAATTTATATCTCCCTTTATTAAAATATCTTCCGCAAACTCTAAATCCTCTTTTAAGGAATATTTATTTAAGCAAAGAATATTATTTTCATGGTACGTATACATGATATTTTTATTTGATATCTGCCAAAATAAAACACTCATATATACATCTGAATAAATACTTTGATGCTCTTGTCCTGTAAGCTCTATCTGATTGGCTTCAATGCCTTCGGCACCAATTATACTCTGCTTTTTATCTCCATTGAAGGAAAAAAGGAAGCTTCCGCCATAACCCGCTCTAATCACCGGTTGTTTCTCATTTTCCCAATCAGACTCTGCATTCTTAAGTCCCTCTTCTCCCAGCTCTCTATCAAATTCTATACTTTGCTCCCGACAAATAAAATCGCCGTTTAACACCATTTTACCTTCACTTAAATGATTGACTGTTTCATAATATGAATATTCGGTATAATGCGTGTCATTCATCATAAGCGGACTGCAATAAAAATCTCCTAGGATTTCAACATAGTCCTCCTGGTTATTCATAAGTATGGTACCATATGAATTTCCATACTCTTTTATTTCTATGGTTTCAATTTCTTTCTGAAGGCGATAGTCACCTTCAATCACTAATTTTCCTCCATTTACAAGTACCTCACCGCCCTCCTGAATAAAGTCTCCCTTAATCAGCAGCTCGTGACCATTTAAATCAAGTGTTCCCTCCCCTAATATAAATTCTTCTTCTATTACTTTATCTTCACTAAGTGTAAAACCTTGTATACCCCGCTGTCCCTCATAGGTTAATTTTCCCTCTTTATCGATACACCTATATTTTTTAATCGGATTTATAGAAAATACACCCTCTTCGCTTGTATTTTCAACCGTCACTATTCCTATTCTTAAATCATCCGGTACGGTTACCATTTGCTTTTTTGTACCATTTAGCTCCAATTTAAACAAATACTCTTCCGTTGTAAAACTATTGCCAATGGTAACATCTCCGCCAACTATGAGATTTAACTTTCTGCTCTCATTCACTGGAGTTTGACCAAGATAAGTAAAATCACCGCTTACCGTTATTTTTGTATCCAAAAAATAAAATCCAATACTACCCGTATCTTCCTCTAATGTTTCAAAATTACCGTTAACAATTAGTTCTCCGTTTGCCAAAATTGAACCATCGGTCAATCTCAAGTTTCCATTAATAACCAGCTTATGATTATTCAGTCTTAATTGATGTCCATTTAGCTCTAGTTTGCTAATTGTCATGTCCTGTTCTAAATTCATATCACTGTTTAGCGATAAAACTTCCTCTTCAATGGTATCTGACGGAAATGTTTGATCATCGCCTTCAAATACCTCTCCCACTTCCCCTTCAGACTGTTCAATTTCATTACCGCTTACCGGTTCGTCTTCGTCTATTGTTATTTCTGTTTGTTCACTTTGATTATTTGTTTCAACCGTTGTATCGCTGTTTGGAGCTTCGTAATTAGTATAACGATTTTCCGATGCTGCAATTGCGTCTACATACAGGGAAAATGGACACATTGTTACTATTAGTAATATTGCAACGGCCCTGACTGCAATATCTTTTATTTTTCTTTTGTATGATTTATTCAAGTTCCCACCCTCTGATTTCGTTTATTTAAATACCTTTTTAATTTTTATATTCCATTTCTTAGTAAGCTTATATGCTGTTGTTTTTTTTGTTTTAAGTTTACACTTCTTTGTCTTTTTTGCTGTAATTCCTCTTAACTGCCCTTTACTGTTATATTTGCAAATGATATAGCTTTTATCTTTATAAGTAACTTTATATAGCTTTTTTTTCTTTATTGCTTTAATATATTTTTTACTTCTCTTTACGACCTTTTTCTTTATTTTTTTGTCTGTACTGATTGCCTTTGTTACTTTCTTTTCCATTGCCTTAATTTTCTTTAATTTTGCAAGCTCTTTTGCCTTTTTAATTGCTTCTGCTTTACTGCTGTCATCCAAGGGTTTACTTGGTTCCACCGGTTTGCTTGGCTCTACTGGTTTTTCCGGATTTACCGGTTTACTTGGTTCCACTGGCTTTTCCGGGTCTACTGGCTTTTCCGGGTCTACTGGCTTTTCTGGCTCATAAATTTTTGTACTCGTTATATTACCGTTCTTATCATATTCATAACTGACATAACTTCCGTTATCATACTCAACTTTTTGCAATCTGTTTAGATGGTCATATGTATAAGTTTCTGCTCTTGCTGCAAGAGGAATCCCAGCCAGTAAACTTGCAATACTTAAATATAAAATTGCCTTTCTCATTCGTACCTCCTCATTTTAAGAATCTTGTCATTTTTTGCCATTTAATGTCGACCGTTTTATTATACTAATAATTTATTAATTTGTCCAATATGAAATGTAGTCCTTTTTTATTATATTATTTAAAAAAACCAAGGACTTATCCTTGGTTTTTATAATTTTAATTACTTATCATTATTTATTTTATCCAAAACTTGATGGCATCGCATAAAAATTGTGTACATCCCTCGCCTTCTTCATCGTAATACTTCCGAAACCGCTCATCCGCAGCATACATATCCGCCAGCCCGGTGTGTGCCTGCACAGTATAACTTTTCCATGTAAAGGAAAGCCATTCCTTATGCAGTAGTGCAATCTCTTTTCCGGCCTCACTCTCTGGCTTCTCATAGGCATTTACAGCTTCCTTCAGGCATCTCTTTATTTCGTTTTCCACTTCAACAAAGCGCTTGTATTGTTCCTCTGTCATATGAAGCATTTTGTGATTCGCCTCATTTACTTCTTCATTACCGTATTTTTCACGTGCTTCCTTGCCAAACTTCATTTCATTTTTATCAACTATTTGCTGCTTAAAAGCCTCAAATTTTTCTTGATTACTCATTATTTCTTCTCCTTTCATTGATCGTATTGTTTTTTCAACTAATTGAATCAATGTTTCTATTCTTTGCTTTTGATTTTGCAGTTCAGAAAGATGTGAAAACAGCGCTGACATCGCATCAAAATCCTTTTGATAGATAATATCAGAAATTCGATCTAAGCGAAAGCCCCGTTCTTTATAAAATAAAATTTGCTGCAGCAATTCTACTTCCTTACTTCCATAGTAACGGTAACCGGATTCGCTGCTGCGAAGCGGCTTAAGAATTCCAATTTCATCATAATATCGCAGTGTACGTGCACTTACACCTGCCATGATTGATAATTCCTTAATTCCATATTCCATTCTCTTCCTCCTGTCAATAATAAAAAGCAGACAGTTTTTTAATTTCTCTCTGTCTGCTTTTATTATATAAGTTGACGTTACGTCAAAGTCAATACTTTTTTTAATGTCTCATGTAAAATGAAAAGGTAAATTGTTTTCTTGGTTAGTGGATTCTTCCATATAGTATATTTCCTTAATATGTAATGTAAACAATATTAATAAAAAGAATCAAAATTACTTCCAAGCAATCCATATTGAGCCGCATAGCTTAAATAACTGGTAGAACCTGAAGATGCGGTATTTCCAGCATAGGAATTTTTGCTGCTATATGTTCCATATCCTCCATACATGCTTGCAGAGCTTTTATTAGAGGCAGCGTTTGCCTCAACATAAATACTTTTCACTGCTGCCTTTGAACCAAATGAAGTACTGCCGCAAAATACTTCCTGCAACTGTTCTAAACTTGCATCCTTTAACTGTGTTTCATTAATATTTAAGCTTCCATTTGATGCTTTTGTAATTCCAATTGCACTTAGCTGAGATTTATAACTGTCTACTATTTCTGTTAACTGCTTTTTATAAATAGTATCAACAGTATTTTTAGTATCCTTCATGCCATTTACCATCGCATTATAATCTTCAACAAAGCCCTTTACTTCTTTTACAATATCCCCGGTACTGCCGCTGCTTTCTGCTTTTGCAAACAAGGATTTATTTCCATCTTCACTTAAGCGCTGGGCGTGAGTGCGTAATTCCTTTGCTGAGTTCTGAATGGTTTCATAATTTTTATAAAGCTGTGTACCGGATGTGTATGCTTTACCTGATAAATAGTTATTTTGATTATTGAGGGCATTGATGCCAAAGCTGCTTCTGGAGCTGCCATATCGTGACCCATAATTTCCTAAAATACTGCTAAAGTTATTTGCAATTGATTTCTTATTGCTTCTTGACAGAGCATTTAACAGACTGGAATTACCCCCATATGATAAAATTGAAGAATAACCGGATAAATTCATATTTATTTTCCCACCTTTCACTTATTTAAAACTTAAAGAATTAATGAATGTCTATTTCCTTACAAATAATATATCGAAAATTGAAGGGCAAAATAAAGTGATTTGTATTCAATGTTCTTTATTTCGTTATGAAAATTCAATTATACCTTTCCCTGAAGCATAACGGTTAAGACAGCTTCATTGTTTTCTAAACAAAAATCTATATCTCCCCTGTATTTTTGAGCACACCTTCTCATATTTTTTATTCCATATCCATGGTGTCCGCCTTCCTTACTGGTAACCGGCAGCTTCTCCTCGTCAAACCGGCGTATGATTCCATAAAAGCTATTCCTTATTTCCAATACAAACATATTTTCCTTTTGCCAGGAACGAATGGAAAGAAAAGCCTTATCATCATTTTCCTTTTGTATAGCTTCTAATGCATTTTCTAATCCATTATGCAATAAAATACTAATGTCAAAAGTATCGATATTCAGTGCTGCCGGAATTCCAAAGCTGCATTCTACGGTGATTTTTAAATCGGCAGCTCTTTTTAAATAACGACTGATAACTACATCAGTGACAGGATTGCCGGTATGATACGTAATGTCAAGTTCATCCAATGATTCACACATTCCTTGTAAATACTGTTTCATTTCAATCTGATAAAGGCTGTCCTCTTTGTTATGCTCAAGCATCGCCTCCATATCAGCAACATAATTTTTTAAATCATGTTTCATACCTCTGATTCCCTCATAAAGCTGTTCCACTTCTCTGACATGCTGTCCCATTTCTGAAAGCCTATTTTCATAAAGAAGCAGCATGCTCTTCTCCTCCTGTTCCTTCCTCAATCGAACAAAGGTAGATATGCTAAAATAAATCATTAAAATGCTAAGAACAGACATTACTGGGACTAAAAGCCTTGTCTCTGGATTATCAGTGAGTAAAAATATTGCCTGCTCCCCATTCATACTAAATAGTATACTTCTTAGTAAAACATCATAAAAAACAGCCATAATAATCGGAACATATAAATAAATAAGTTCCCTTCTGCTTATTAGCCCAATCTGATTCGTATATTTTTTTACCCTTTTTACCAAATATGCAAAAAGCAAAACAATGAAGAGCGAAAAAAAAGTATTCCATAAGACTTCACCAATCTCCATATACTTCATAAAAGCCTCTAACTCTATTTTTCCTGTTTCTACTTTATTTAAAAACCAGCTGCTATATACTTCCAATAAATACTGCCAAAAAGTATATAAAGAATAACGAATCAAGCTTTTATAAGAAAAGAATGTAAAAATAAGATATAGATTTTTTGTCCGATTTTCTTTTAAGAAAATAATACAATATGCACAAACAATAAAGAGCACCGTTACCGCTGGCAAAATCGTCTGCCGGCTTGCGGTCGGTGCTAAATTTTCTCCATAATAAATTTTTTGAATAAATGGGATATAGGATTTTAAAAGCTCCGCCGCAACATAAACCGCTATCATTCCTTTCAGCCGTTTCTTTTCTGCTCTAAGCAAATCATAAAGCAAATACCCGTATGTCAGATAAACAGCCAAATCTAAAATGAGGTAAAAAAATTCTTTCATTTTATTTTCCCTTTATATAATTCATATAATTTTTCACGAAATCACTATACTTTTTTTTGGCTAAAAATATATTTTCCCCGTTTTTCAAAAAAATACTAGAGGAATCATACCCTGATATTTGTGCAAAAGAAACGATATATCCCCTATGACAGCGATAAAAATTATTTCCCATACTTTCTTCCGCATCATTCATCCTTCCATAAAATTCTATCTTCTCCTGAAAGGTATGAAGAACTATCTTTCTGCCATTACTCTCCAAATAAAGAATATTTGAAAAAGGCACTCTTCTACAGCTGCTTCCTATTTTCACAAGATAAAACGGCTTTTTTTCCTCACTTAAGCATTTTTCACATGCCTTACAAAAAATAGTAAGAAAACGTTCTTTTTCTAATGGTTTTACAAGATAATGGAAAGCCTCCACATCGAAAGCCTCAAAGACATAATCCTTAAAGGCAGTAATAAAAATTAAAATACCATCAAAAAAATCTCTTAATTTTTTTGCGGTCTCTATTCCATTCATAGAACGCATGCCAATATCCAATAAAATAATATCATAATTTTTCTGTTCTTTAAGAAGTTCCTCACCCGAATTGAAAACCGAAATAGAACAAGGATATTTGGTCTGCCTTATCCATGCTGCGAGCTGTTTCGGTATTTCCTTTGCGTCATCGCAAACTGCGACTGTTATCATCTCGTACCATTCCCATCACTAATATTGCTTATTTAACAGCAACCCCTTTAAGTCTTCATCTACCAAAAGCTGCTCTTTTTTTATTTTTTCAAGTTCCCTTAATAATTCATCTTGATTTTTAAGAGTATCTGAAAGTTCTTCCATCTGTACTTCGTTTTCTTCTGCTTTTTCTTTTGTCTGCTCAATAAATTCTTCCTGCTCTTTTGTCTGTTCAGCAATTTTTTCAGCCTTTTCCTCTTCCTCTTTGGCCTTCTCATCCAAATATTCTTTGGCTTCTTCCCAAATCATACTAGTAATTTCATCTGACACTGCCTCCAAAACAGCATTAGCACTATTTTCTGCATCTACCATACCCTGAGATTCCGCTTGTACTTGTTTTATTGCTGTAATACTTGAGCTTTCAGCTCCAATGCTGTTCAGTTTTTGATCTGCCATATTTTCCAGCTGAAATCTTCTGTCTTCAAGTTCTTTTAGGCGTTCATTATATTCTGGATTTGCAACAGCATCCTCATTTTCTCCAACTCCATATTCCTTCGCTAAAGCTTCTATTTCTTTTTTTACATCGTTTAAGAAACCATTGATAGTTGATAAGTCTTCAACATGCTCCTTCTGTCTATCTTGGCACTCAACGATTTGATCACTAATCTTTCCATCTCTGGCAAATTGATCCGTAATTATTTTAGTCGCTTGCTTGCGCCCCTGATGACGTCTTTGCTCAATCATATTCTGATTGTCCCCTGTCCCAAAAGCACCACGTGCTGAAAAACTTTTATTCGCTTTCCCGGCTGTTTTCCCTCGTAAACCAATACTAACTCTGCCTACTATAGCTCCATCCCTGCCTGCAGTATTTGAAAATGCGGATATTCCATTGCCTCTAATTTTTCCCATCATAATTCACAACTCCTATATGAATATTTTAAAAAACCAACGATTACTAATTCTTGCTATCTATATCGGATTTTTTTTCATATTTCTGAAGCTTCTGTCATAAATGAAGATTTTTTCGTCATGAATTAATTCTTTCCCTCATTCTAATCAGTATCTTTTTCTCTATCCGGCTAATTTGAACTTGACTGACACCAAATTTTTCTGCAACCTGAGTTTGTGTCTTATCGCCAAAATACCTTAGTGTAATCAGCTCTCTTTCCCTGTCATCAAGTTCATCTAAGAGCTGTTTTAATACAATATGATCCAATAGCTTTTCCTTCTCTGCATCCATTGTGTTTCCACACAATTCTCCCTTAACTCTGCTGCCAACTGCCGAAACAGCTACCCCTCTGTTGCCGCCGTCCACTAACTGGTCTGCCAAACAGACTTCACTGCCATCTGACTGATAAACAGATTTATAAATTGATTCCACCGCTACGTTTGCTTCTAATGCCATTACAATATCTTCTACCGCAATTTCAGTTATTTCAGACAGTTCATGTAAATCAGGCTCTCTGCCATTGTCATGTACAAACCTTTCCTTTGCCTGCTTTATCTTATATCCATTTTCCTTTAAAGTACGAGATACCTTTACCATTCCATCGTCACGAAGAAATCTTTTAATTTCTCCCATAATCATTGGAACAGCATAGGTTGAAAATGCTACAGCAAATGTAACATCGAATTTATCTACAGCCTTCATCAGGCCAATTGTTCCAATTTGAAACAGGTCTTCCATATCACAGCCTCTATCTTTAAACCGCTTAATGACATGATGGACAAGTCCCAGATTTTCTTCAATTAGTACATCTCTTGCTTCTTTATCTCCTTGTTGTGCTAATTTTATGAGATGTAACCATTTGTCCATATGCTATTGCCCGTCACACTTTCCGGCATCTCTTCCAAACCATTTTTCCATCATAATGGTAGTGCCTTCGCCAATTTTACTTTCTACTGAAAGTGCATCCATAAAAGCCTCCATAAAAGCAAATCCCATGCCCGAACGCTCTAATTCAGGCTTTGTTGTATACAATGGTTGTTTCGCCTTTTCAATATTTTCGATTCCAACACCCTTGTCCATTATTAATATTTTTAAATGTTCTTTCTCTGTTTGACACTCTATGTAAACTTTGTTTTCTTCATTATACTCGTTGCAATATCCATGGATAATGCAATTGGTAACTGCTTCCGATACTGCGGTTTTTACATCCTCCATTTCCTCCAGTGTTGGATTCAGGGGCGTAATAAAAGAAGCAACTGCCACTCTCGCAAAGCCTTCATTTGCAGATATACTGTCAAATTCCAGTTTCATTTTATTTTTCATAATTGATATCCTTTCGAAATTAATTTTGTCTTTACTCTTCTATCCATTCAATCATTCCGTTAAGTCCTGACAGCGCTATTATTCTTTTAATTCTCTCGTTTGCATGCATAATCATGACTTTTCCGCCAAAGCAGGCAACCTTTTTATATCTTCCGGCTATCATTCCGATTCCGGAACTGTCCATAAATGTTGTCTCGCCAAAATCAAAGACTAAGTTTTCTACCCTTTCATCCATTAAATAACGGTCCGCTAATTGGCGCAAACCTGCAGCCTGATGGTGGTCTAATTCATTTGGTACTTTTACCAGAAGACAATTATCAACAACCGCAAAATTTTCCTCCATATTTTACTCTCCTTTTCCTTTTTTATTACTTATCTTATGTTACTTTTTAAATATTTCGCTTCAAAATATTACTTTTCTATGTATAATACCAGAAATTTTGCGAAAAAAAGAGAACATGATTATTATGTCCTCTTTTGTATATTTTTATTCAAAGTATTGTATTTTTATTGCTGTGTCGAGTTATCCTGTGAGGATTCGCCACTGCTTTCATCCTGTGTATTGTCATCCTGTTGTGTATTATTAGTATTATTACTAACTTCTCCACCATGAGAAGAAGAGGATGCATCTGTTAAATATTCCTGAGCCTTCCTTGCATTTTGTGTTCCAGGGAATAATTCAATTACCTGTTCATATGCAGCCCTTGCCTTATCGTTATCTTCTGCCATGCGGTAAGCCTGAGCTAACTGATATAAAATGCTGCTGTCTGTTTTATTAAAATACCAAGCCTTCTCCAAATTTTCTATTGCTTTTGTAAAGTCATTTTGATTCATTGCCAGTGTACCATCATCAAAATAATTTTTTGATGTCTTAGGTCCCACCTCATCAATCAAATCTTGATAAAGTTGTTTATATGCTTCTGAAGCTTCTTTTTCTAAAAATTCTGTATCTATTTTGAGAAGAGAATCTGCTACTTTTGCAGTGTCATTTGCATTGTTTAAATAATCGGCAGCAGCACTCATTAAATAATCTCCGGCTGTCACTGCTCCGTTTGGACCACTTAACTCTGTCACTTCTTTTTCGAGTTTCTTCTTTTCTTCTGAAACGGAATTAAAGCGCTGCTGTAAATCCTCTATTGTTGCTGTTTTAGCATCTGACGCTGCACTTACCTCTTTTAATTTCTCATTAATACCAGCTTCTGCGTTCTGTATCCGCATTGGCAGTATTAAAAACCAACAAACTGCAATCCCTACTACTAATCCGATTATTATATTCAAAATATTAGAGCCTTTCACAGGGTCTTTTACATTTAAAGGCTGAATGATTGTCTCATTACCACTTTGATATACTAAAACATCATCTGCGATATTTTTCTTCTTTCTGGCATTTCCACTCTCTTCATCCCCTTCAAGCATTACTTTAACTTCCCTTAAGTATCGAAGAGTCATTGTGTTGTTTGCATCTATTTTAGTACATCTAATTAATTCTTTTCTGGCTTTTTCCCATTCTTCATTATGCATATAAAGCAGTGCTAATAATTGTCTTCCTTTTAATAAATTAGGATTCAAAGACAATACCTTTTTTAACTGAATAACTGCTAAGTCACAGCTCCCCTGCTTACAATAGTCTAACGATTTATTATATTTTTTTACAGCTTGATTAATCGTCTCTAAACGGGACGCATTGTTTTGAACTGCCGCAATGTAATCATCTGCTATATTTTTCTTGGGACGAAAATTTTTACTAATAACCCATTCACTCAGTGCTGCAACCGCATCTCCCATTTCAAAATTAACAAGACCTAACAAATTTCTTGCTTCAATATTGTTTTTGTTTAATTTAAGACTTTGGCGCAAGCTAATAACCGCACCTGAAAGATCTCTTACGTTTGCCTTTTCTAAGCCATCGTTATAAAAACGATTGGAAGTAATTATTATTTTCTTATATAAAGCCACATCTGCCCCGCAGCTGGTACAAAAACTTTTTTCTGATAAGCTGCATCCACAATTAAAACATTTCATGGTGTCTACCTATCCTCATTCTTCCTCTTTTGCCTCTTTAATCATACCAACGAGTACATCTGCCATATCTGTTAAATCTTGATTATATATTGCATCCGCAGCATCCTCAACTTCAAGACTCGGATGAAACTTCTTCAGTTCTTCTTCAAAATTAATCATTGTTATTCCTCCTTAACACAGCTTTAATACTGCCAATCAAATATAATGATCCGGCAATATAAACAGCATCCTCCTTCTGCTTCTTATTTCTGCAGAAATTATATGCCTCTTCTATTTTTGTAAAATAAATTGCGTTATCTATTCCACATTCCACAAATTTCTCATTTAATTTTGCAATGGAAAGGCCTCGTTCATCCTGTAAGGATACAACCGCATAACAATCAAACAAATTACTCTGTGCAAGTAATTGAACCATAACCGTATAATCCTTATCATCTACAACGGAAAACAAAAGACAGCGTCTGCCTTCACAGGTTATGCGGGAAACTGTTTGTAAAAAAGACCTTATTCCATCTTCGTTATGTGCGCCATCAGCTATAATACCCGGTTCAATCTCTTCCATCCGTCCTTCCCATTTGACTTTTGAAATAGCATTCTGAACTAATTTAGGATGACAACTGTCTGGTTCACTAATCACTTCAAATCCTTTTAGTGCCAGCGAAATATTTTCCGCCTGATAAAGTGCCATACTGGGCACAGTAAAACTAATATATCCATAATACCTAGATTTATAGGAAAAATCAATGTTTTTCTTAATAAATTTTTCTACATGAAATGTACTCTCATCGACGAAATAACAAGAACATCCCTTTTTTTTTGCATAATTCCGGATGACATTTGTCACACTGTCTTCCTGTGCGACAGCAATAACCGGAACACCAGGCTTGATAATACCAGCCTTTTCAACTGCTATTTCTTCCTTTGTGCTTCCCAAATACTGGCAATGATCCAATCCGATCCTTGTAATTATAGTTAGCAAAGGCTTACTTATAACATTCGTACTATCAAGCCTTCCGCCAAGTCCTGTTTCCAATATAATATACTCTACACCGGCTTTATCGAAAATGACCATAGCAATTAAAAATAAAATTTCAAAAAAAGTTGGATGGTTGATTCCTGTCTTCTGCACGACAGCCTTCTCCACACCCAATAACACTTGATTGTAAGCACTTAAAAACTGCTCCTGTGAAACTTCTGATCCATTTAAACATATCCGTTCTGTCATGCAAACTAAATGCGGAGACGTAAACATCCCGGTATTTTTATGATTTTCTAATAAAAACCCGTTTACATAAGCACATACTGACCCCTTGCCATTCGTGCCGGCGACATGAATTATTTTTTTGTTCATTGCCGGATTTCCAAGCACCTCCAGCAGACTTAAAGTGTTTTTAAGACTATTTTTTTTAGTAAATTTAGAGATATTATAAATATATGCTTCCGCCCTTTTATAGGCAGAAGCATTGTCTATCTGGTTCATTCAAGCTCCTCGTTACTTAAGCTGTTCTAAACGCTGTGTCACCTGCATTCGCATCTGTGTATATTTCTTAAGTTTTTCTTTTTCTTCTACTATCTTTGCTTCCGGTGCTTTACTAATAAACCTCTCATTAGAAAGCATTCCCTCTGCACGTTTTATTTCACCTTCTAAGCGATTCTTCTCTTTTGAAAGACGTTCTATTTCCTGCTTGATATCTACCAGTTCTGCAAAAGGTATATAAAGAGAAGCGTCTGAAATAACGACGCTTACCGCATCATCTGCAATTCCCACTTTTTCCTTTTGAATCGTAACCTCTGATGCATAAGCCAGCGGTGCAAAAAATACTTTTCCGGTTTCAAAAATCTGTAATACCTCATCTTTATCAGATACAACATATACCTGCGCTTTTTTACTCGGCGGCACATTCATACCGGTTCTTACATTACGTATGCCCCTGACTGCTTCTTTTAATACTTCAACTTCTTTTTCTTCTTTCTCATAATTCCATTCCTCTTTATAAACAGGCCACTCTGATATCATAATCGATTCCTCGGCATCCTGAAGCGTCATAAAAATTTCTTCGGTAATAAACGGCATATATGGATGCAGCAGTTTGAGTGCTCCTGTCAACACTGCTTTTAATGTTGCAAGTGCCGCATTTTGACTGTCCGCATTGTCAGAATTATAAAGTCTCGGCTTCACCATCTCAATATACCAGTCACAAAATTCATCCCATATAAAATCATGAACCTTCTGCACTGCAATTCCCAGTTCAAAGTTTTCCATATTGTCAGTTACTTCTTTTACAAGCTTATTAAATTTAGAAATGATCCAACGATCTACCGGTTCCAAGTTAGCTTCCGCTAACTCGCCAACATTCTTCTCTTGCATATT
>CAYPIB010000009.1:0-18771 GCA_964410675.1 uncultured Roseburia sp. | reverse complement strand
TATTCATCATAATGAAACGGGAAGCATTCCATATTTTATTGGCAAAGTTACGTGATGCTTCTACACGTTCATAGTAAAAGCGCATATCATTGCCCGGTGAATTTCCGGTAATCAATGTTAGACGTAGTGCATCTGCACCAAACTGTTCAATAATTTCAAGCGGATCAATTCCATTTCCAAGTGATTTGGACATCTTTCTTCCTTGTGAATCCCTGATAAGTCCATGGAAAAATACAGTATCAAATGGTTTTTCACCCATTTGCTCATAACCCGAAAAAATCATCCTGATAACCCAGAAGAAAATAATATCATAAGCTGTCACAAGTACATTGGTCGGATAAAAATATTTTAAATCCTCAGTCTCGTTTGGCCATCCAAGTGTAGAAAACGGCCATAATGCCGATGAAAACCAAGTATCGAGTGTATCTTCATCCTGTATCAGCTTTGCAGCACCGCATTTCGGGCACTTTGCAGGAGCTTCCCTGCTTACGGTAACCTCTCCGCATTCGTCACAATAATATGCCGGGATTCTATGTCCCCACCAAAGCTGTCTTGATATACACCAATCACGAATATTATCGGTCCAGTTAAAATAAATTTTATCCATTCGCTCCGGAACAATACGAATTTCCTTGGTCTTGACAGCTTCAACCGCCGGCTTAATAAGCTCGTCCATCTTAACAAACCATTGCTCTTTTACCATCGGCTCAACGGTTGTATGACATCTATCATGAGTACCAACATTATGACTGTAGTCCTCAATCTTTACTAAAAGCCCTTCCTTTTTTAATGCTGCTACAATAGCCGCTCTTGCCTCATAGCGGTCCATTCCTTCATAAATCCCGCCGTTTTTATTAATGGTTGCATCATCATTCATAATATGAATCAGTTCCAATTGATGACGCCTTCCAACTTCAAAGTCATTCGGATCATGACCCGGTGTTATTTTAACCACGCCGGTACCAAATTCTCTGTCTACATAAGTATCTAACACAATCGGGATTGCCTTATTTACAATCGGAAGCCAAACCTGTCTGCCATGCAGATACGTATACCGCTCATCCTCTGGATGAATTGCAACCGCCGTATCGCCAAGCATAGTCTCCGGTCTTGTTGTTGCAAATTCTAAAAACTCTGTTGTACTTGGCCGTCCGTTTTCATCAACAAGCGGATATTTAATGTGCCAGAAATGTCCCGCCTGCTCTTCATGCTCTACTTCTGCATCAGAAATAGACGTATTACAAACCGGACACCAGTTTATCATACGTGCTCCTTTATAGATCCAGCCCTTTTCATGCATTCTGCAAAAAACTTCTGTTACGGCCTTTGAGCAGCCTTCATCCATCGTAAAACGTTCTCTATCCCAGTCACAAGAAGAACCGAGCTTTTTCAGCTGACCGATTATGTGTCCGCCGTACTCTTCTTTCCACTGCCATGCACGTTCTAAAAAGCCTTCTCTTCCTAAATCATACTTATCAATTCCCTGTTCCTTTAATGACTCAATTATCTTTACCTCAGTCGCAATACTGGCATGATCTGTACCCGGCTGCCAAAGTGCATTATATCCCTGCATTCTTTTAAAACGAATTAAAATATCCTGCATTGTATTATCCAGTGCATGTCCCATATGGAGCTGTCCGGTAATATTTGGTGGTGGAATGACGATTGTAAAAGGTTTTTTATTGTAATCCACTTCGGCGTGGAAATATTTCTTATCTAGCCATTTTTGATAAATTCTGTCTTCAAGCCCGTGCGGGTCGTAAGTTTTTGCAAGTTCTTTGCTCATAGTATGCTCTCCTTATACTGTACAATAAAATTGTACAAAATGTTCCTTATTAATCATAGTAGAATTCGTTTTTTTTGTCAATGAGCACCGAAAAATAACTGCTTCTTATCTGGCATTATCAAATATTCTTAATTTGGCATTTTTAATATATCCAGTTTTGTGTATAATAAAATACATAAATAAAAAATCAGTGCTTATTATATGCACTGATTGAGGAGGCTACACTATGAAAAATTTAAAAAACACTAAAATACTTGTGATTACTGCATTAATGGCAGCTTTCACCTGCATTGCAACAATGGTTATTCAGATTCCGACCCCTACATTAGGATACATTCATCCCGGTGACTGTCTTGTCCTTTTATGCGGTATACTATTGGGTCCGGTAAACGGCTCACTTGCGGCAGGAATCGGATCTATGTTTGCAGACCTTTTATCAGGCTACACCATATATGCGATTCCCACCTTAATTATCAAAGCTTTCACTGCTTTTTTAGCAGCAATTATATTTCGCCGATTAAAAACTTTGCATCTAAATACGTATGCTGCTTTTATCATTGCCGGTATTGTTGCTGAAATTAATATGACCGCCGGCTATTTTATCAATAAAATAATACAGGTCTGCTTCCTTTCGGGATCTTTTGGCAAGACAGCACTTGCTGCCGGCTATGCGGATGCCGTAACCGGTATTTTCTCAAATGTCATCCAGAGCATTGCCGGAATTACTTTAGGCATTATTCTGCTGCCACTATTGTCTAAAATTCCAGAAGTGAAAAGCTGGATGACACTTAAGCATCCGGCATAATAATTGCCATAACTATATATACAAAAATACTTGTTCCTGTACAACATAGTAAGGCAAACAGAAGCCTTACTATAGTCGGGTCAACATTAAAATATTCACTCACACCGGAACATACTCCGCAAAGCATTCTATTTTTTCCTTTTTTTAATCTCTTGTAATCATTTCCATTTTGATCCATTGTTTCATCCTCCTATTATATTTTAAAAAATAATTGTTAAACTCATACTTTATTTATATAGTAATTAACGAAAAGATATTGCTACTTTTCCCATATCACAGCGAACCTCTATATCCTTATCCACTCCATTATTAATTACCTTTTCAGTTCCCATTCCAGCTGTCTTGCTCACACCCTCTAAATTAAGAGTACCCATTGCACAATCCAAGTCATAATTAAAGTCATCAGCCTTGCCATCGATCTTTAAATCTACTGAGCCCATGGAACAGTTGATTTCTGCCTCTTCATTAATGACACCGGCATAATTTGCTTTACCCATTGCTGCTTCCATATCCAGATCATCTACAATTGCATCTTTAATGTTAAGTACACCTGCGCCAATATCACAGGAAAGCTCCCTGGCAGTAATTTTGTTAATATTCAGTTCACCTGCACCTATATTTATATCTACTTCATCAGAGACAATATCACTAATATCAGCCTTGCCGCCTCCAAATTCTAATTTAAAACTATTTAACTTAGCGTCTTTAGGCATATAAATAGTAATTTTAGTTCCCTTTTTTACATAATTAATCGATTCGATTGGCTGAATTTTCAGGCAGCCATCTTCCACGGTTGTTTTATATTCCATTGTTCCTTTAATTTTGACCTCAAAATCCTCATAGGCCTCATCTTTTTTTAATACAAGCTTACCACCTGCAATTTCAATGTCCATGTCGGTAATATTTTGAACCCCATTGCTTTGACTTGACAGTTCATCATATATTTCCTCATGCTCATCAATATAATCATCGGAGCCGTTCCAATGATAAAGCCAATCCTTATCTCCAATCCAGTTGTTTGCTACCATATAAGGAAGCGTTATCCCTCCTATTTTAATACTGAAATCTCCGTTCGTAACCATTTGGGAAATTTTTTCTCTTCCGCCTATTATTGCAGTGGTAAATACAATCATAAATCCGATAATAAGACAGGCTAATCCGCCTCCTAGTAAAATCTTGGTTGATTTCTTCATGCCATTGCCTCCTTTTTACGAAATGGCAGCCTGCAAAGATATACAAGTCCTCTTGTCAGACCGGGAATAACGGTATCGCATAATTTCCAAGCTGCTAAAGTACTTAAAAAACATAGGCCAACTAATGTAAGTGCTGTTCCAAGTACAATAACGCCAACGAGCGGGGAAATAAATAATTTTGCGAATCCGAAGAAGAAGCAAATAATTGCACAAACGCCAAATGCCACACTGCAAACTGCTGCTGCAAAAACTAATGTCAGCAAAGTTGCATAAATTCCAATGAGTACGCCAAAGATACCGGAAAGAAGCGGAATTCCTATCGGAACGCCTATAAATGCTGCTAAAAGTACGATTAAAACGATACGGGTTGTGTTATTTTCAGTTGTATTATTATAACTATTCTGTTGATTGCTGCCATATTCCGCATTGCCTTGTGCACTTTTAAAGCCTTGCTCACCTTTCGGATTGCCATTACTATCAAAACGTTCATAGCTTTCTTTTTGATTCACTACGATTTCTTTCTCTGCCATTTCTTCCCGAATACTGTGTGCCACCTCTTCCGGAGTCCCTAATTCTTTTATTACCTCAGCCTCATCCTTTTCTGAATCTTCAAAATATTCGGTGTAATATTGAAGAGCCTCCGCTATTTCTGCATTGTCAATATCGGCAAGAAGAGCTTCTAATTTTTTCAAATATCCTTCTTTATACATAAATGGTTCCTCCCTCAAACATTCCATTTATTTTGCCTGCATAATCTTTCCATTCTTTTTTATACATTGTTAATTGTGTTGTACCGGACGATGTTACTTTATAATATCTTCTGTTTCGTCCTCCGTATTCCTTATCATACACTTCTAAAAATCCATACTTCTGTAAACGTCTGAGAACAGGATATAACGTAGACTCAGAAAGTTCAATCACCTGCCGCACCTCTTGCGTAATTTTATAGCCATATGTTCCCACTTCTTCTTTGGAAACAACTGCGAGTACAATCGCATCAAGCAGTGCTGCACCTGTGTTAAAAACCATAAAAACGACTCCTTCCTTTTTTAAGTTCATCTGCTTTCTCTCCCCTCTTGGGTGTAGTATGTAATACTTCATTGTGAACTGTTTGAATTAATCATCTAATATTATATTTTCATATAGTATTGTTTGTATCTATAATATTATATGATGTATAATATTGTTTTGTAATCATAGTATATGCCGTATAATATTATTTGTCAACAAAAACTTTCAAAAAAACAGTCGATTTTAATAACCGACTGTTTTACTTTTACTTATCAAATTGAATCATCACTTGCCAAAGATGAAATAATTCGATCCATTTCTGACTTTGATTTTGCATCTTTGCTTTCAAATATTAATTTTTCTTTTTCAGCCTCTGACATTCTGCCAAACCGATCTAAAGCATCGATATTCATAGCAAGTCCCATTCCGAGTCCTAAAGGCAAATCCTGAAACTCCATATAATCACTCCTTTTTTATATCAATAAAATTTGATTTCATGGTTTCAGAATTAGTATGTTAAAAAACACTTCATGTTATGCTGAAAGATTTTGGCACTTATTTTATATAAATACACAAAATAATATTGGTAAAAATGCAGCTGGAAGAAAATTGGCAATTTTAATTTTTGTAAGCTTCAGCATATTTAATCCGATTGCAATAATAAGCAGACTTCCGACACATGTCATTTCTGCAATCATTGTTTCTGTCAGAAAGCCAGATAGTGCACTAGATGAAAGCGTCAAAATTGCTTCATAGCAAAAAACTGAAACGGATGAAAAAAGCACTCCGATTCCCATCGTTGCCGCCATTACGACGATGACTACCATATCAATCAGTGACTTGGCATATAAAACTTCATGATTGCCCAAGGCTCCGCTTTGCAGTGACCCAATAACCGCCATCGCACCAACACACACAAATAATGTACTATTTACAAAGCCCTCCGCAAAACCGATTTCTTTTTCCTCTTTCTGCTTTACTAACTTTTTTTGCAGCCCTCTGCCAAGGCGATTTAACTGTTTGTCAATATCAATCCAAAAGCCGATGATACCTCCAATTACCATAGCCAGAATTTCAATTGCGATATTTTTACCTTCAAGTGCGCCGCTTATTCCTACATAGAGCACGCAAATTCCAAGTCCCTGCATTAAAAAATCAGAAAGTTTACTGGAAATTTTTTTGTGCATAATCAAGCCTGTTAAAGCACCTATAAAAATTGCTCCTCCGTTTACTATCGCTCCTAATAAAATCATCACCTGCTCCTAATCTATTTCTTTCTTTAAGATATAATCCAATAAATATACTCTATTAAAAGGGATGGAGTAATAATATCCTGCCACAAAATCCTGTGTTTCTCTCATCATATCCCGCACCATCTTAATACCGACCAACTCACCTTCTTCTCTTGTCATATCCTCCTTATACCGATTGACTATTTCATCCGTAACATGGATGCCTGCCATTTCATTCTTGATAAACAAGGCATTTTTTTGACTGACAAGCGGCATAAGACCACACAATATTCTTGCAGATTTTTTCCTATAAACCTCACGCAGTCTGTCGGCATCCTCCTTCGTAAACAAAGGCTGCGTCAAAAAGAAGCTGGCTCCTGCCTGTATTTTCTTTTCCATCCGCATAATTTCAACATCCATATTCGGCCTGTTATAATTCAATGCTCCGCCATAGACTATCGGATCTTCCAGAAATTCATCTTCATTCATTTCCTGTATGATTTTCATCAGTCCAACCGAATCAAAATTGTATACACTCTTAATATCCCTGCGCAGCATCGTCGGAATTGGATCGCCGGTAATTACGAGGATATTTCGAATCCCATTCATATATGCCCCCAGTAACTGAGAACGAATTGCAATTGCATTCTTATCCCGACAGCATATATGCGGAATAACACATGCACCTGTTTTTTCCATAACCTTTGCACCTATTAATATCGAATCTGCTCTAGTCCTGCCTGACGGCGAATCTGGAAACGTAATCGCATCTGTTTTATGTGTCTTCAAGTAATTAGCCGCATCTAATATTCTTTCATCATCGGCCTTAAAGGGTGGTGCTAACTCTACGGCAATAATCTTTTCATCCTGCTCTTTATTTGTATAAAAGGCAGAAGGATTTTGTTCCGGCTTTCTTTCTATCATTCTGCTAACCGGAAGAAAGTGCTTTATTCCCTGCTCCATGTTAAGAGAATTAGATGCTTTTTCAATATATTCCGGTGTCGTTCCACAGCATCCGCCAACTAAGTCCGCACCAAGCTCCGCAATCTCATACAGCTTTTGAGCAAAATAATCCTTATTTTCCAGAAAGACAATTCTATCCTTAATCATTTTGGGATAACTTGCATTTGGTAACGCAGACAAAAATTTATCTCCCTTCCATGCAGCATTACTTAATATTTGTAATAGATGACCCGGCCCTACACCACAGTTAAAACCAAGTCCATCAATTTCCTCTACCTTCGATAATTCATTTAAAATCCGCTTAGCACTTATTCCACTACCGGTATATCCATGCTGGTTTACACCAAACTGTACGAGAATAAAAATATCACGCTTCTTTTTAATTTCACGTATTATCGGCAGTATTGGCTCATACTCGGAAAAAGTTTCAAACACAAGACAGTCTATTTCCTGCTCTAAAAGACAGTCACAAATAAAAGCATATTCCTCTTTTACCTTCTCAGGACTTAGAATACCAACCTCCGGTATTGCCCCAATATCCCCAGCGATAAATATCTGTTCCTCTATCCCTGACTCCTTTACAGCCTCCCTTGCAAGCCGACATCCATTTTTGATAATTTCTTTTAATTCTGCATCATCACAATGTAGTGCTTCTTTATTCGCTGCAAATGTGTTTGTTCGAATTAATCTGGCACCTGCGGCGATATAATTTAAGTGAACCTGCTTTACTAACTCTGGCTTTTTTATATTCGCCTGTTCCGGCAGCATTTCCTCTTTGCAAAGAGAACTAAAATATGTACCAAAAGCTCCGTCACAAAGTATTTTCTTTTCTTTTAAATAATCTTTCAACTGCATCACTTTTACTCCTTATCGTAAAGCTTCTCTCTATAAACTAAAATACAGCCACCTGAAAAAATCAAGTGGCTGTTATACTACACAAATTTATCACTTCTAAAAACGCATATTGGCAACCAGTTTTTGTTTTTCTAAATCAAATTCTTCCTGGCTGATAATACCATTATCCAATAAGATTTTTAACTTCATCGCTGCTTTTTCAAACTCATCAAGAGAAATACCCTGTTGGGGAACTTTCTGTGCCTGTGCTTCTGCCTGCCGCGCTTTTTCTGCTTCAACTCTGGCATTTTCTGCCTCTTTTCGTGCCTGCTCTTCCGCCTCACGCTGTGCTCTTTCCTCAGCATTCTTGCGGTCAGCCTCTTCCTCTATTCTCTTGAAAGCCGCCTCTGCAATTGCCTTACGTTCTGCATCTGCATCATGCTTTGCTTTTTCTTCTAATTCACGTTTCGCTCTATCTTCTGCTTCTTTACGCGCCTTTTCTTCTGCTTCTCTGCGGGCTCTCTCTTCCGCATCGCGTTTCGCTTTCTCTTCTGCATCACGTTTTGCTCTTTCTTCTGCCTCACGTTTTGCTTTCTCCTCAGCCTCTTTACGCGCTCTTTCTTCTGCCTCACGGCGTCTGCTCTCTTCTTCTATCTTACGGATTGCATCCTCTGCAGCTGCTTTAGCACTAGTTTCCGCAACTTTTTTAGCAGAAGTTTCTATTTCCTGATACCCCGCATCCTCTGCTTTTTTAATCGCTGTATCTGATGCCTTCTTTGCTTCTTCTTCGGCTTTCTTTTTAGCGTCTTCTATTTGCCTTTTTGCATTATCTTGTGCCCTGCGCTGAACCTCTGCAACTTTCAGCTTCGCTTCCTGCTCTGCCTTTTTGCGCGCTTCTTCTATATAAGCCTTCGCTTCTTCTTCAGCTTTTCTCACTGCATTATCAATTTCTCTATTAGCAGCTGCCTCCGCATTTTTGGCAGCCTCGCTTCCTGACTTTAAAATTTCAGCGGCTGCCTTTTGACGTTCTATTTCAATATGTTTTGAGGTTCCCTCAACAATTTTTTTAGTATTTTCTTCCACTGCCTTCTTTGCAGCATCGGTTGCTACTCTGCACACGGTAGCTTCTACATTCGCTCTCTTTACTTGATCCTTTTCTGTAGAATTCGTACTGATAACTACTTTCGCAGTCTGTATTGCTACTTCTTCTGCTATTTTTAATGCTTGTTCTGCAGCAGTCTTTTTCGCTGTTGTCCCTACACTTTGTTTCGCCGCTTCCCCAGCTGATTTTGCACTACTCACGAGACCCGCTGCTGCCAGCGCAGCTCTTCTGGCCGCTTCTGACGCTGCCTTGCGCGCAGCCTCATTTCCATTCTTGAATTCTTCCATTTTGTTCACTCCATCCTTAATACATAATTATATTTTAAGAACCCCTGTGAAAGCAGTCTTATTAGACAAAGCCTTATCACGATACCTGAGTTTCAGTATAACACACTCTAATTTAAATTTCTACTAATTAGACTGATAATTCACTGGATTTTTTGTGAATTTTTTTAATATATTTTTGTATAAACTCTACAATTTAACGCTCCATCAGCCAAAAGTAAGCAGATAATGGTGCTAATACACTACCTCCTCCAAAGTCATGCAAAGAATCCGTTAATAATTCTGTTGCCTGTCCGCATCCGGCATCAAAATGAACCGTATATTCTTCATCATCAGCATTGATTGCTACGAGAATACGCTCATTTTCTGTTTTCCTTTCAAAAACACATTGTTTGTTTGTAAGAACAACCGAACGAAACGTACCATATTTTAATGCTATGCTGCCTTTCTCTATTTTAGACAACTTTGCAATAAAATCAGTCAAATCATTCCACTTGGCATAATCAAAACTGGCCCTTAATGCCGGATCTCCTTCGCTCTTATCTGCCATCGCTCCCCATTCACTTCCATAATATACACACGGGATTCCCGGCATGCCAAACATCAGCGCGTAGATAAGCGGAAGATGTGCCTTATTTTTTAAATTACTTGCTATTCTGCTAACGTCATGGTTATCTACAAAGGAAAGAAGATGCTTTCCTTTATACAGTGTCCAATTTTCTGGTCCAAACTGTCTTGTCAGGGAATGAATAATTTCAAAGAGATTTAAACTATTAAAGCTGGAATGAAGTCCATGATAGCATTCGTAGTTTGTTGCTGAATGCAGCATCGTTTCATTAACCATTTGGTTATAGTCTCCATGCAATAACTCACCGACTAAAAAGAAATCCTGTTTTTTGCTGTCGCAAAACTGTCTTAATCGACGCACAAAATCATAATCTAGGCAATATGCAACATCTAATCTTAAACCATCAATGTCAAAATCTTCAATCCATTTTTCAATACTTTCAAACAGATAAGTCATTACCTCTTCATTACGGAGATTCAACCTTACTAAATCATAATTACCTTCCCAGCCCTCATACCAAAGACCATCATTATAATTGGAATTACCGCCAAAATCGATGTGGGAAAACCAGTCTTTATATATAGAAGCTTCTCTATTTTTTAAAACATCCAAAAAAGCAAAAAAACCACGTCCAACATGATTAAAAACACCATCCAGTACAATTTTAATTCCCTCATCATGCAGTGCTCTTGCTGCTTGCTTAAAGTCCTCATTCGTTCCTAATCTGACATCTATTTTTTGGTAATCTCTCGTATTATATCCATGTGTATCCGATTCAAATACCGGTGAAAAATAGATTGCATTTGCCCCAAGCTTTTTTATATGAGGAATCCAATCTATTACTTTCAAAATTCTATTGGTTAATACCCCATCATTTTCAAATGGAGCATTACAAAATCCTAACGGATATATCTGATAAAACACACTTTCATAAGCCCACATAATTTTCTCCTCTAAATTAAATTTTAGCATATCATAATTCAAACATAAAATCTAGTTAACATAATTTTTTACTTTTTATTCTCCAAAATGAAGGTTGTCTTGCATTTTTTCTTTTTAACCGGCACTAGCAAAGTACCATTTATCGTACTTTAATCGAAGCAATCCCCAATTTCCACATAGTTATCCACATTTTGAACTACTGTCGCTTTACAAATATTCTGACACCTTTTCTTGCAGACACATTTGTCACTTTCTAAAATAGCACCCGTTGTTATTACTTTGGTACTATTTTTAATTGTGAATAAGAGTATTACTATTATGTGAACCTATTCTAATTTTTATTTTAAAACTGTAGAAATTTCAATTGTGTTTTCTTGCTTTTTTTTATTGGTTCCGATATACTGCATTAAAGTAATTGATTTTTATTGGTGGTCCGTGTTCAGGGTGTGCTTCCTTTGTATTAGGTCTATACTTCATAAAAAAATAGTGAAACTGTACAACGAAAGCATTTTTTTCTGTATTATAGGACGGGTCATGTCCGCAGGCACATCCATGTGCCCGGACATTAAAACAGCCATCCATGGCTGTTTTCCCCTAGGCTGTGAATGCTTTCTTTGGCAGTTTCTACTATTTCTTTATCAGAAGTCTGCACCTAATACAAAGGAAGCACCCCCTGAACACTCAGCTACCAAGAAAAACAAATGCTTATTAGGCGTTGTGGTGCTTAGTTATGGTGGCGGCTGCGTAAGTACTTTGAAACCCTCTTTACTATGAAATGAGACATTAAGGCTCATTGGAATGCTTCGAAAAATGGGATTATAAAGTACTTATGGGGAGTAAGTCAGCAGGAATGAGCGCCAATAGCTTAACAGATCATACAAGGAGGATATTATGATAAAAATAGGGTCGCATGTGAGTATGAGCGGTAAGGAAATGCTTCTTGGCTCTGCTAAGGAGGCGGTTTCTTATCATGCCAATACATTTATGATTTATACGGGTGCACCGCAAAATACCCGCCGAAAAAAGATTGAGGACTTAAATATTCCTGCGGCAAAATCGTATATGGAGGCAAATGGTATCTCAGATTTTATTGTCCATGCACCATATATTATTAATTTAGCTAACAGCATGAAACCGGAAACCTTTTCTCTTGCTGTGGAATTTTTGTCATTAGAGCTTACACGCACAGAAGCTCTTGGCAGTCAGGTTCTTATTCTTCATCCCGGTTCTCATGTCGGCGCAGGGGTGGAAATCGGAACTGCTCAAATTATCAAAGGAATCAATGAGGTTTTAACAAGCCAGACTGCCTGTAAAATAGCACTGGAGACTATGGCAGGGAAGGGTTCTGAAATTGGTCGTACCTTTGAGGAAATCGCCAAAATTTATGAAGGTGTTACTTATAATGAGAAGCTGTGTGTCTGCTTTGATACTTGTCATACCCATGATGCCGGCTATGATATAAAGGAAAATTTTGATGGTGTAATTGATGAATTTGACCGGATTCTCGGAAAAGATCAAATTGCGGTTTTTCATATTAACGACAGTAAAAATGAAAGAGGCGCATCGAAAGACCGACACGCCAACTTAGGAGCAGGTTATATTGGATTTGACTCATTAAAAAACATTGTACATCACAAAGACTTTTTGGATATCCCCAAAATTTTAGAAACACCATATATTCCTGATCCGGATAAACCGGGGCATACTCTTCCCCCTTACAAAGAAGAAATCGCACGGCTTCTAAGCTAATAACACTAGTTATTTATCGTTTTCATTCCAGAATCGCTGTACCGCCTCGGCACTTTTATCAATTGAAACGACTTCAAATTGTTCCCATTCCCTTGGGAACAATTTTTTATTTTGTATCTGTAGAAACCGCTCATCTAACAAGGCAATAATTCCGACATCGTCAGCCGTTCGAATCACTCTTCCAGCCGCCTGAAGTACTTTATTCATGCCGGGATAGCGATATGCATAGTCAAATCCATTTTTTCCTATATCATTAAAATAATTTTTAAGAAGCTCTCTTTCTGCGCATACTTGCGGAAGACCCGTACCTATAATCAGAGCACCAATAAGACTGTCATTTTTTAAGTCAATCCCTTCACTAAAAATTCCGCCAAGCACACAGAAACCTAATATCGTTTTTTCCTCTACTATTTCAATATCCATATGAATATCCTTCATCAGCTGCTTCGATTCCAGCCGCTGCTCTTCGGACCAATGATCCCCGTCCTGAAACCGGTCTAAAAAGGAATCTCTTGCCTCTTCACTCATATAGTCCCGTTGAATTAGACATTCCACCTTCTGCTCTTCTAAAAAATAAGTTTCATAAGCGGTATATACTTCTTCCAAAAACGCATGAGATGGGAAAAAAATCAAATAATTCCCTTGCCGCTGCTGCGTCAGTTCCTTAATATAACATGCGATATTATAATATTCCATTTTACTTCTGCGTGTATACTTACTTGTAACATCATGGCCGATTAGAAGTTTTCGCTTTTCGGGGGAGAAAATAGATTTCGCGTAAACCTCATAATCCTTTTCCCCGCCTCCTAATAATCCTTTATAATATTGAATCGGCAAAAAAGTAGCTGAAAATAAAATCGTACTTTGTCCCCTTGCCATACATTCCTGAAGACGCCCGGCTGGATTAACACAGAATTCTTTTATTAAAAATTCTCCATTGTCCAACATCTTTGTATAAGTGACATAGTTGTCATCCAAATCCTCGTTTACTTGAAGAAACCGGCATATTTCAAAATAAAACTCAACAATTTCCTTTCTAACAGGACTGTCATCATGTTCCTCTAGGTATGAATTGATGACACCGTGAAGGCGATTTAATGCATTTGTAAAATCTCCAAAAAGTTCTACAACTCTTAAATCCTCACATTCTTTTTTTAATAACAGCAGTTCTTTATTACACCGGTCAAGGTGACTCGCAATCTTAGTTGAATATGGTTTGACTATTTTCTTTAGCTCTAAAAAACGTTCTTTTACAAGCGAGGCACTATACATTTCCCTTCCACGCTCGACAAGATTATGGGCTTCATCTACTAAGAAAAGATAGTCTCCTTTTATACCATCTGAAAAAAATCGTTTTAAATACACATATGGATCAAAAAGATAATTATAGTCACAAATAATCATATCGGAAAATAAGCTCATATCTAACCCCATTTCAAACGGGCATACCTCATGCTTTTGTGCATAAACCTCTATCGTCTCCCTGGAAAAACTATCTTCCTGTGTGAGCAAGTCATAAATTGCATCATTAATTCTATCATAATGTCCTTTGGCATAGGGACAATGCTCCGGATTGCATTCCGTTTCGTCCATAAAACAAACTTTCTCTTTTGCCGTAATAACGACTGATTTATAACGAAGCCCTCCTTCACGAAGAATATCAAGTGCCTGCTTTGCAACTGTACGGGTAATAGTTTTTGCTGTCAAATAAAATATTTTATCAGCCTTTTCCTCTCCCACTGCTTTTATCGACGGAAATATGGTAGAAATGGTCTTACCAACTCCGGTCGGTGCCTGCAAAAACAGCTTCCTTTTATGGCAAATAGTCGAATAGACATGTGTAATAAGCTCCTTTTGCCCCTCTCTGTACGGAAATGGGAAAGTTACCTTTTTGGCTGAATCGGTTCGTTTTTTACGCCATTTAAAAGAAAAATCGGCCCACTTTCTATATTGTTCAAATAGTTCTTGAAACCATTCATCTAATTCTGCCAATGTGTAATTTTCGTGAAAATAACGGATTGCCTCGGTATCTATATTACAATATGTCATCCTGACACCAATTGTATTCTCTAACACTTCCTTCTGAACCGGTAATTGATTTTTTGAATCATTAACAAGCTCATCCATTTTATTTTTTCTGCTCACTGCGTAAAAATAAGCATAGCATTTGGCCTGTGCCAGATGGATTGGATCTGCCTCTGTCATCTTGTGTATGTCTCTGTAAGTTGCCTTTATCTCATCAATAACAATCTGATTTCCTGTTATAATTCCATCTGCTCTTCCCTCAATCCGTACAATATAGTCCCCGCAGTCTATTTCATGAGAAAGCCCTGCCTCCGCCTGATACTCAGCACCCATCCGCCTTTGTATCATACGGTGTATTCTGCTGCCTTCCTGCATTGCATCCTCGCCGCCAACAGCCCTTGTATTATCAATATTTCCATACCGTAAAAGAAATTCCACAAAACTCCGGACTGAAATCCGCATTTGCATAGGGCTTTCCCCTTTCTTTATGTTTATCTTTATATTTCCGACAAATACAAGTTTCACTTATACCTATGTAAACTATATTATCAAAAAAAAAGGGACTTGAAAAGACTTACCATAATTCGTTGCTGGAACTGGCAAAAACCTCCTTTGGGTTTTCCAAAGGAGGTTTTGATTATATCTATTACTTATTTCTGATTACTTTTGCCAGATCGTTTTGTCTTTAACTTGCTAATGCTGCAAATTTATTGATATAATCTTCGAATTCCTGATTATAGCCATTGTATCTAACTGTAAGGATTTGTCTAAAATCCAGCCCTAACACTCCTAAAATAGATTTAGCATCAATACTATATCTATTATAAGCAACATCAATATCAAAATCACATTTACTGGCTACTCTCACAAACTCTTTTGCCTCATCATACCTCAACATTATTTTTCGCTCTTTCATCTCAAAAACCCGCCTTTCTAAATTGACCTCTGAAATGCAAATTAATTGTTACAAATTAGAGGTACTCTACTGTTATTACCTTTTATAATATGTAGTATTTCCCTCATTGCTAGCATTATACATCGTTTCCTGTAAATGTAACAGTTGCTTTTTGCATATAAATTTTCAACAAATTTTCTTTATTTTAGACACTTTGACAGTTCTATACCATCTTTTTTTGTTACATCTACATAATTATTCACGAAAACAACCCTCCATGCTTATGTACTATTACTCAAAATATAATATCTTTTTAAGAAAAAGCCACTCTTTACTAATTTAAAGAGTGACTCCTTCACTGTTAAATGTCTACTGCACATAAAGGTTCGAATAGCCCATCAGACTTAAGTCTACTGCTCTGGCTGCTTCACGGCCTTCTCTGATTGCCCATACAACCAAAGACTGCCCCCTGTGCATATCACCTGCGGTGAATACATTTTTTTTATTCGTATTATATTCGCCTTGAATTGTTTTGACGTTTGTCCGCTCGTTCACTTCCACCTGGAAGGCATCGGTTACATATTTTTGACTGCCTAAAAATCCTGCTGCAATCAGCACTAATTCAGTATTTAAAATTTGCTCGCTGCCGGATATCTCTTTTGGATTCATCCGTCCGCTTTCCTCGTCCTTTTCCCAAGCAAGCTTAACAATTTTTACTGCCTTTATTTGTCCCTTTTTATCTTTTATAAATTCCTTTATTGTTGATTCATACATACGCGGATCACTGCCATATAATGCAATTGCTTCTTCCTGCCCATAATCCGTCTTATAAACCATTGGCCATTCCGGCCATGGATTGGAATCTAAACGCTGCTCACTTGCCTTTGGCATCATTTCAATTTGTATAACGCTTTTTGCTCCTTGGCGTATCGCCGTGCCAACGCAGTCGTTTCCGGTATCGCCGCCGCCAATGATGACAACATTCTTTCCCTTTGCACTAATAAATTTACCATCTGCAAAGTTAGAATCGAGCAGTGATTTTGTCGCTTTTGACAAATAATCAACGGCAAAATGAATCCCTTTTGCATCTCTGCCCGGAGCACTGATATCTCTTGGATTGGATGAACCGCAGCAAAGAACTATTCGATCAAAATCTGCAAGCAGCTCTTCGGCTTTTATATCTTTGCCAACATCTGTATTTGTAACAAATACTACCCCCTCTGCTTCCATTACCTTTACTTTTCTATCAATTATATTTTTTTCCAGCTTCATATTCGGAATTCCATACATCAATAATCCGCCCACACGATCTGAGCGTTCAAACACCGTGACAAAATGCCCCCTTCTATTGAGCTGATCCGCACAGGCAAGCCCGGAAGGACCGCTGCCTACTACTGCTGCCTTCTTTCCCGTCCTGACTCTTGGCGGATTTGCCGCTGTATATCCCTCTGCATATGCGTTTTCTATAATTGCATATTCATTTTCCTTTGTGGCAACAGCTTCTCCGTTTAATCCGCACGTACAAGCCGCTTCACAAAGTGCCGGACATACTCTTGACGTAAACTCCGGAAAATTATTTGTTTTCTTTAAACGATTGTAAGCTTCTTTCCAATTTCCCATATAGACCAAATCGTTCCATTCCGGTATTAGATTGTGAAGCGGGCAGCCGGATACCATATTACCGATATTCATCCCCGACTGACAAAAGGGGACACCGCATTCCATACATCTTGCACCTTGCAAACATTGTTTCTCTTTGGAAAGATGCGTATGGAATTCATCGTAATGTAAAATTCGGTCTTTTGGTGCTTCTTGTTCACTTACTTCTCTTTTATAATCCATAAATCCGGTTGGTTTTCCCATTGTCTCATCCTCCTTACTTACTCATATTTGCATAAAATGCTTCAATTTGAGCCTGCTCTTTGCTTAGTCCATTTTCTTCCATCTGCACAATCATTTTTAACATTGTTTCATAATCATGCGGTATAATTTTTTTAAACTTCGGCAGATACTCACCAAAATTATTTAAAATATGCTTACCTTTTTCAGAATTGGTATAGGCAACATGCTCTTTTATCATTTCTTTTAATTCCAGTACATCATACTTAGAAGTAACTTCACGCAAGGAAACCATGCCCTTATTTACTTTCGTATACAAATCATTTTTTTCATCGAGTACATAAGCGATACCGCCGCTCATACCGGCAGCAAAGTTTTTACCGGTTGCACCAAGCACGACAACACGGCCTCCGGTCATATATTCACACCCATGTTCTCCAACACCCTCTACCACTGCGACAGCACCTGAATTACGGACACAAAAACGTTCTCCGGCAACACCGTTAATAAAAGCCTTACCACTTGTTGCTCCATAAAGCGATACATTTCCGATAATGATGTTCTCATCCTGCTTAAATCTGCTTCCTGCCGGCGGATATATAACGAGCCTTCCACCGGATAATCCCTTGCCATAATAATCATTGGAGTCTCCTATCAGCTCCAGCGTCAAACCTTTTGGAATAAATGCTCCAAAGCTCTCACCGCCGGCACCGTGACAAAGAACACGGTAGGTATCTTCTTCCAGCGTATCGCCAAACCTTTTTGTAATTTCGGAGCCCAAAATCGTACCAAATGCACGGTCAATGTTCGTTACATCAACTTCAATACTTCTCTTTTGGCCTGTATCCATTGCTTTAGTAAATTGCTTTAATAACACTCTTTCATCCAAAGTTTTTTCTAATTGAAAATCATAAACATGCTTTTGATCAAATACCTTTTCTTTACTGTCCACATACGGATTTGATAATATATTCGTCAAATCAATTTTCTCATATCTGCTGTCTAAATTAGTCTTCATTTTAAGATAATCAGTTCTGCCGACTAATTCATCCAGTGTGCGAATTCCCAGTCTTGCCATATACTCTCTCAACTCTTCTGCAATAAATTGCATAAAATTGATGACATATTCCGGTTTTCCTTTAAATTTCTTTCGTAATTCAGGATTCTGTGTTGCAACACCAACCGGACAAGTATCTAAATCACATACCCTCATCATGACACAGCCCATTGTTACAAGTGGTGCCGTCGCAAATCCAAACTCTTCCGCACCAAGCATTGCTGCAATTGCGACATCACGGCCGCTCATAAGCTTACCGTCCGTTTCAATGCGAACTTTATTTCTAAGTCCATTCATAATAAGAGTCTGGTGTGTTTCTGCCAGCCCAAGCTCCCAAGGAAGCCCGGCATTGTGAATCGAATTCTTTGGTGCTGCACCTGTACCGCCGTCATAACCGGAAACTAAAATGACCTGTGCGCCGGCTTTAGCAACACCTGCAGCAATTGTACCAACTCCGGCTTCTGATACTAATTTTACTGAAATTCT
>CAYPIB010000008.1:0-52644 GCA_964410675.1 uncultured Roseburia sp. | reverse complement strand
ACCGTCACGAGCATGAGGTAGCTGCCTGTGGTAAGTTTTTCTGCATCCATATGGGCCAGCATTCCATTTTCGGTCCCGCTTGGAATAATCTCTATCGTTTCTTTTGTGTCTTTCTCATAGCATCGGTAAGTCGCTGTTTCCTGTTCATTTTTTAATACAACGCTTCCATACAGCTCAATCTGATTAGTTTCTTCATTTAATAAGAGGTCATCCAGCCAGATTCTCTGCTCACCCTCGATCGTTGTTGTTTCTAACGTCATGTAAAAGCTGTAGCTCATGCTGTTTCCGGTTGTATCTTCGGCACGAATCAGAAATTCGTATATGCCATCCTCCCACTCAGTCGTATCCACGGAAGCTAAGATATCATTGGTTACTTCCTCTTCTTTCTCTAATAGCAAGATATAATCTTCTTCGTTTTCCTTCCGATAAGAGACCGTGTAATTTTTCAGTTCTTTATCATCCGTGATGGAACCTTTGATGATGGTGAGATTGATGTTATCTTCTTCCTCGTTAATGCTTCCTATTTCTATTTGCGGTGCCGTAAAGTCAACATCGGTAACGGTAATATAACATTCTTTTGAGAAATTATTTCCGAATGTATCGGTAGCAAATGCCTGCACTTTATATTTACCTGTTTTTTCCGGACAATAAGTGTAAATTCCCTGTGTTTCTGTAACTCTTTTTCCTGCCACATATAAGGAAAAGTTGCCAATCCCATACGCATCCTCTGCAAAAGCAGTAATGTCTACGGTATCACCTAGATTTATCTGATCCGCGGAAATTGTCAGGGTAATATCCGGCTTTGTCGTATCAACTGGTTTTTCATACTCTTTTAATTCTTTTGTCTTGATTACTTCAACGGCCGGTCTGCTGATGGATTTCTCTTTGTCCATGACCTGATATTTCATTAAATAGGTGCCGCCGATTGGCAGATAATCTGCGGTCTTTTTTTGGGTCCATGCACTGTCATTGACCTCACGGTATGCAAAGGATTCTTGTATAATTCCTTTGTCTGCATCCTCTTGATGATCCGGATCTACCGCATCTGCTTCAGGCAGGATGCTGCATACTTTATAGTTATTTTTCGCTTTATACACCTGAGTGCTCAGAGAAGCCTCCGGCCTTGTCTGTACTAAAATCGCTCTTGGGTATTCATATATTCCGGACCACTTGCCAAACAAGTCTTTCGTATCAGGTTCTTCTGTTTCCGGCTCCTCTGTCACCCCTTCATTCCCGGATAGGGTTACTTCATTCTGGGAAACGCTGGAGTCCTCTTCCTCGTATGCTTTTCTTGCATTCGGATCATCCAAAGCCTCTGCCCGTACAACATAGGCACCTGTCTGTACGAATTGAGTCAGTGGATGATTCTCATCCCTTATGATAGTTTCTGTCTGTCCGTTTGTCTCTGCAAACAAAGAGCGGTCACATTCATAACTCCATTTTAGTCTTCCTAATGGATCATTCTCCGGATCACGATACTCTGTCTCATACGAGATGCGATCCTCCGTTGATAAATAGTCACCAATTCTTGTTCCCACGTTCAGGCTTCTGGTAAGGATGTAATCATTTACCTCCTGCATACTCTGTTCCAGCTCGTTTTGGGAAACTGTGATACCGCCTTGTTCAGATAGATTTAGCAGCTTTTTAAAGCCTCCTTCATTGGTTTCATTTCCGATACCAATAAAGATGGTTTCATTTTCTAACAATGCCTTTGCGGTATCTCCTAAATTTTCATCGCTGCTTAATTCCGGAATGGTAGAATCACTTACATGAAGGACATATTTTTCTGCTCCCTCCCGCCATTTATAACCTGCTATCGCATCTCCTAACTGCTCTCCCTCCACAGTCTGGACACTCATATTTCGGAAGGTAAAATCCGCCTGCAAGTTGCAGCTATGATGTGCATGGCTCACAATCGGACCAAATCCATGTCCAAAGCCTTCATTTTGTATGACAAAATCAGTCAAAAGTAACGCATTGTCAACCCAGATCATCACTTGATTTTTATTGACTGACAGCTTGATATTATGCTCCTCACCGTTCTCTTTATATGAGATGCTCTTTAGAATGCTTCCATAGCTTGAAAGCTGTCCTTTCTTTCCATCTCTAAAATCCTTCAGGCTGGTCTTATTAATCTTAATGATCTGAAGGTAATTCTGCGTCACTAAAAAACAGAAGCCTTCGATGGTATCATTTTCTTCATCAATCGTTGTGTTAAATAAAAACCCCCCGCCATTGATACTGTGCCAGTTTGTTTCTGCTTTATGTATATCAAACTCAAACAGCTTTGATCCTGCATCTTCACTCGGAATATATAAAAAATCCTTCATCGGATTCACGGTATAACCTAGCATCCTGACATCATCTCCTTCAAAGATGATGTGTTTTGGATAAGTAATGCCATATAGTTCCGTGAAATCATAATGGTCATACTCCGTCCATGCAAACTGATCCTTGGCCGTAACGAGTGATGTCTTTACCGTCTGGATCCGTGCACTGATTCGGTTTTCTTCCAGTGTCTGTCGGAGTTCCTCCAGCTTTGCATTCGCTAACCTGATATCCTCTTCCTTGGCGGTTCCTACCGTCAGGACAATGTCGGCAGCCCGCTCCTTCTTTAAATCAAACGAGACTTCCGGGGCTTCATTGGTCACTTCAAAGATACAGCCGCTCTCGGTACGCTCTGCGGTATCACCCATTTGGTACGCACCTTCCGGAAGCAGGGAGGGGATGGTATCGGTGAAGTGCTCCTGTACGGTTAGACTTACTTTGTGGCGGCCCACACGGTTCGTCACAAAGGTCACTTCTGTTTCGTTTCCATTGCTGATGATCTGTGGTTTCTCATCAAAGATGCCGTCATCATTAGCATCATGGATAACCTCCCAGATGCGGCTTTCTATCGTATCGCCATCCGGGGATACGGAGGTGTCCTGTAACTGGATTTCCGCATTGCCGTCGCTGTCTCTTCCGTATAAATCATTCTCTAACTCAAAGCCGGCTAACGGTACACGGTCCTGTTCGATCACGACTTCTTTTGTCAGCTCGTATTCTGTTCCTTCGGCTTTAACCAGTGCAGTCACGGTATAGGTGCCGGCCTGATGGAATAACAGGTCTTTTGTCTGTGCTGTCTCGGTTGCCGGGTCGATGGACACACAGCCTTTTTGGGCCTGAACGCCGCTTCCGGCTTCTTCTAAGGCCTCCGTGCTGCCGGACTTTTGGATCGTCCAGTCAACGTCTGCTGTTTTTAATACCGCAGCATTTCCTTCTTCCGTTACCGCCAGGCTGACCTTGCGGTTTTCCTTTGTGTTGCCGCTGACATTTAAGGAAAGCTCGGCTTCGGGTGCCACCAGATCACGGATGACATCAAAATCATGCTCCCCTGCTGTCACATTTAAGTAGGTGCCGTTAAAACAGATGCGGTCCGCGATGATGCGTCCGTTTAAGGTCACTTCATTGGCATTGATCGTGACACAGCCATTTGGGGCGTAGAGGGTCGCATTTAAAGCAAAAGAAGAGCCGTTTAAGGTGATGTTGCCGTTTTCGGCACACAAAAACAAGCGTGCACCATCATCCGGGGTCGCTGCTTCGGCTACGTTAAAGGTGATATGGTTTCCGGCATAGACAATTCCCTCCCCGTAAAAGGAGGTGCCGTTTATCTGGAGACTTCCTTCCGTCGCCAGGTCATCGGCCGCTTTGATGGCTTCCTGCCCAAATGTTACATCCTCCGGCACTGCCTTTTCTTTTACTTTTTCATAGAGGACGGCGGTGATGTCCGGCATGGGGAGAGACGGTGCTGATTCCGTTCTCTCTCCGGTCTCTAGGGAGCCTTTGGTGCTTGAGGTTCGAAGGGTGATGGTCTTTCCGGCCCTTAAAAGGCCGCTGATGCCAAGCTTCGTTCCGTTGTAGGTGAAATGGCCGTTCGTATGGGCATCGCCTTTGATATAGGCTTCGTTTGCATTCATCATCAGGCCGTCGCTGCTTCCGGCAAAGACAGCATAGTGCAGCCCTTCCCATTCTTCCTTTACATCAAAAGGGAGGCGGCTGCTTTCGTTTGCTGGGTCTGTAATACCGGATGCAGGGCCGGAGTCTGCTTCCGATTCGGCTGCTGGGTCGGAGCCGGAGCTTGACTCCGATTCCGCAGCGGTCCCCGATTCGGCATCGCTTTCTCCCGTTGTTTCAAGAGATGTGCCGGATTCCTCATCGTCCGGGTCTGCCTCTGTCTCCTTCTGTTGTTCCTCCCCTAACAGGCTGCAGTCTGCGGGCAGGCTGACGGCTCCGGTTTCCCGGCTGACGGTCGCACCAAAGCTGACACTTCCAAACAACCCGATGCTGTTATTCCAGCCGGCACCCTGCAGGAGATAGCCCGTCTCCGTCTTTTGGGCGATCGAGGCATTCCATATATTTTCTATGGTCACGTCTGTTTCTAACAAAAGCTGCCAGTCTTCTAGCTTTTTTAAGCTTTTGTTTTTGATCGTTACATCGATATTCGCATAGGTTCCCCAGGCTGCCGTTATGGCTGCCTTTACTTCATAGCCGTTGCCGCGGTAGATGGTCTCCGTCGTCTCTGGCTTAGCCCCTCCCTTTTGTGCATACACGCTTTGCGGCAGTAAGCCTGTAAGCAGTGACACAACAAGCAGGAGTGACACGATTTGTGTGACTCTTTGTTTGATTCGTTTCATCTTGAATTCCCTTTCTTCTCTTTCGTAATTCCCTCTTACGATGTCATTTTGTTTTAATTTCAAGACAATTATCATATGTAATTTTATACTTGTCAAATGGTTTCGTGAGATTTCGGCCTGTTTCGGGACTTAATTACTAGAAATTAAGGTAAAAAAAGACAAAAGCGGTCACTCTGGTCCTTCCCAATCTAATTTTTTACTCACAAAAAATAAAAATAGGCCTCCGGTTAATTCCAGACGCCTATTTTCACTTTATGACCTTATTTTTAAATGCACTTCTCTTAATTGCTGTTCGCTGACTACACTAGGTGAGTCACACATTAAATCCTGCGCATTACCATTCATTGGAAATGGAATCACTTCTCTTATATTTTCTTCATTTCTTAATAGCATTACCATTCGATCTACACCTGGTGCCATACCCGCATGAGGCGGCGCACCATATTGGAATGCCTGATACAGAGCACCAAACTTGTTTTCCAACTCATCTTTGGTATAGCCTGCAATTTCAAATGCTTTGATCATAATATCTAAATTATGGTTTCGGACTGCACCTGATGATAACTCCACGCCATTGCAAACAATATCATATTGGTAAGCAAGAACTTCCAATGGATGTTTTGAAGCAAGCGCCTCCAAACCTCCTTGCGGCATCGAAAATGGGTTGTGTGTAAACACAATTTTCTTTTCAGCGTTATCATATTCAAACATCGGAAAGTCATTTATAAAGCAGAAGCGATATGCCTTTTTTTCACAAATATCCAAACGGGTTCCAAGCTCCGTTCGAATCTGTCCCGCTAAAAATGCCGCCTTTTCTTCCTTATCTGCAATGAAAAATATAGTGTCACCAGGTTCTAAATTTGCAATATCTGCCATTTCTTTTTTCTTTTCATCCGGAATAAATTTATCAATGGGCCCTTTGTAGCTCATATCCTCGCTCACTTCTAAATATCCGAGTCCGCCCATCCCGATAGCTGTTGCAAATTGCAAAAGCTTTTCGTGAAATCCTTTGGACATCTCTGCACGGACCTTGATTGCACGAACTGTCTTTTTGTGAAACGGCTGAAAGGTACATGCCTGAAAAAATTCTGTTATATCCATTATTCTAAGCGGATTACGCAAATCCGGTTTGTCTGTGCCAAACTCAAGCATTGCCTGCTTGTAGCTGATAATCGGATATGGTGCCTGAGTTACGTCATAACCCTTTGGTGCAAATTTTTTAAAAGCGGCAGTAAGCACTTCCTCACCAGCCTCAAATACATCTTCCTCGGTTGCAAAGCTCATTTCAAAATCTAACTGATAAAATTCACCCGGTGACCGGTCTGCACGTGCATCTTCATCACGAAAGCATGGGGCAATCTGAAAGTACTTATCAAAACCGGATACCATTAAAAGCTGTTTATATTGCTGCGGCGCTTGCGGCAGGGCATAAAATTTTCCTTTAAGCTTACGGGACGGTACAATATAATCTCTCGCTCCCTCCGGAGAAGAGGCACAAAGTATCGGTGTTTGAATTTCCAGAAATCCCATCTCTGTCATTTTGTGACGCAAAAAGCTAATAACCTCGGATCGAAAAATCATATTATCTTTTACCTTTTTATTGCGTAAATCCAAATAACGGTATTTTAGTCTTAAATCTTCCCGCGTTTCTTTTGAAGCTGTCACATCAAAAGGAAGCTGCGTATACACTTTTCCAAGTACTTCTACAGCATGTGCCTCCAGCTCAATCGTTCCGCTCGGTATCTTTGGATTGTAGGTCTCCTCATCACGGTGCTCAATGACACCTTCAATGCAAATGCAGTCTTCCTTATTAAGTCCTGCCAGTAAGCTTGTGTCACGCATAACAACCTGCATTACTCCATACATATCCCTCAAATCGATAAAGGATACACCACCATGGTCACGAATATTTTCTATCCAGCCGGCGATTTTTAAAGTTACCCCTATGTCACTTTCCCCTATTTTGTTCAGTGTCTTAGTGCGGTAAATGTTTGCTTCTTTCATAAATGTCCTCCTTTTTATGATTGAGGCAAAAAGGTATTTGCGATACCTATCTGCCTAATTAGAAAGATGGGCATTTTGAATACATTTCAAATAAAAAACTGCCCATCCTAAACTAAAAAGTTCAGGACGAACAGTGTTTGTCCGCGGTACCACCTGAATTACTGTTTTACAGTCTCTCTTGGTTGAAAAACCTTGCTGTCTATCGTGCAGCGTACGGCGCGCTTACTAGTCGGGCAGCTTTATAAAAACTGCTTTGACATTCAGCTTGCAGCTGGTAAAGTGTTATTCACGCAAATTCATTCTACGGAGTTCTCACCATCCTCCACTCACTGTGAGCGATAAGCTGCGCTACTTCTCTTCGTCATCGCCATTAAAAAAATTATATATTATCATTATGCAGGCGTCAATAAAATATTCATACAAATTTGCAATAACGTAAAAAGTTACAGAAAATACTTAATTGAATGTATTATGATAATTTTACTTTAAACTTTATTGTCCGACCCTGATAAACTGCCTTGACTGTTTGAGTTCCCTTTTTAGTTTTTTTGTAACCTTTGCACATTTTATCTAGGAGCGGAACATAGCAAGTGCCATAGGATTTTGATTTATAGGTTAGGTATAAATTCATTTTTTCAATGCTTGTACCTTTTTTGGCTTTAATTGTTCCCTTCTTTGATAATTTCAAACCGGATACAGTAGGCTTAGAAACATTTTCTCCTACAAAAAGCTGAACCCAGCCAGTGCCGTAAGATCCTCCCGCTGCATAACCAATTCCTATATGCGTAAATTGTGGAGTTAAAATATTTTGTTTATGTCCGGGGCTGTTCATCCACCCCTTCATTACTTCTGAAGAAGTCCGATAACCTGCTGCGATATTTTCACCCGCTGCTCCATAGGGTATTTTCTTTTCATTCAATACTGTAAAACAGCTTGTGCCATTTGGTCTGGTGTGAGAAAAATATGAGGTTACTTCACTTGCTCTTACATCCGCTGCACTTTGAAATTTCTTAAATGTGGCAAGTGGCTGTAAATTTTTCTTCAGCCGTTCTTTGTTTACTCTTTTTAAAACATCCCATTCTTTTGTTGAGCATATCGACGGTCTCGAAGCCGCTGATGCTTCTATAGGGGTACCGATACCCACTATAGCAATTGCTATTGTTAAAAAAATGGAAAGCACTTGTAATTTAGTTTTTTTCTTATATTGTTTCATTTGCATTTCCTCCTTGGTTAGCATGAAATACCCGTGTGAGTGAATTGTTTTCAATACCATTTACTATGATTGCCGCATAACTTCGTGCCGTCTTAGTAAAATACTGAGCTGCATTCGGATTTTTCATTTTATCGGTTAACAGCTGTATTATTTTGCTAACTTTAAATTCTATTCTGTCTATCGAATCATCCTCAAAGTAAAGCTTAATATTATTACAATCGGCACTATTTAATTCAAGCAGCTCAATTGGTCTTTCTGCTATGATGCATCCAATTACATTTAATAAAACAGGAAAGCATAAATTATCTAAATAAAGGTTTTTATACTCCGGCTGTATTTTTCTGATTAGTTTTATAATCGACTGCTTTTGAAATAAATCCAACAGTTGTTTTTCTGCTTTAATACCTTTTATAAAAGTTAATATGAGATCTACACCTTCTAAATTAGGATTGCCCATGAGCAAAGGATAATCCAGTGTTAGGATATGATCTCTTGGATTAAATTTAGGATCATATTTTTTGAGAAAACCCGGTATACCATATAAAACAGTATCCCGATAATTTTTGCAGCCATACCATTCAAAGTCTCTTATAAGACTTTCATATATTTTTTTCACTTGCATGGCTTTTTTCATCACGATATCGCAGCCTTTTTTATAAAGCTCTTCCGCCTTTAAAGTACTTGTCACTGCCATGACTGCATTTTGATCATCCTCAAATACTTCATCGATGCAATAAATCACGGCACCCATGAGCATTTCTGCTGTCTCATACGTTACCGAGCTGCTTTCTTTTGAAGTATATTTATCCGCCAGCTTTGCCACAATCGGCAGAAGCTCTTCTATTTCATATTCCATATGACTCCCCCTGTCTTTACCAGAATAATTCCTTTAGCACCTCATAGTATAATTCGTTATCCCATCTTTGTTCTGTATCAAATTGCTCATATTCCTTATGCCCGCCTGATTTTTTATAGCCTTTGTACCCTCTTCGGATAGCTGCGGCAAACCTCTCGAGGCAGGTTGTTTCCAAATAATTCAAATCTCCAAAGCAGATACTTTCAAACTGCTCTTTCATAAAGGTAAGGAGTTCATCATCAGTAAGCTTATCCTCGGCCTCATTTTTAAACTCATAAAATATATCCTGAAGCTTCTTTAATGATTCTACATAATTTTCCTGCATAATATACTGTGAATCACAAAAGGTAAAAATCAACTTATCTAAAATGCCATTGCCAAACTCTACCCGACGGTATTTTTTTAGGCTTTCATTTCTACAAAGCATGAGTTCCTTGGCGCTCTCCTTCGTTAGTGATAAACCAAATCTTTCCGTTTTTTCATTGCCTGAAATAAGCAATTCCATTTCCTGCTTTTGATTCATTAACTGTAACTGTAAAAAAACATCCTCTGCCATCATATCACTCCCTTCTTAGCAGTTCATTATATGACTATTGGTCCTTTAATACCAGTCTTGATTTTTAGTAGATTTTATGGTAATATATATACAGAAAGAGAGATAAAATGATTGTTTATTTTTATCTCTCTTTTATTTATTTTTAAATAATAATTAATATGTTATACTCAGAAAAAAGATTAATTTCGTAAAGAAGGGGTTTTTATGAAACGTATTTTAATTGTCGAGGATGACAAGGCACTGCGGGAAGGCATTGTTCTTTCCCTAAGAGATAGTGAGCGTGAGTTTATCGAAAGCGGAACTCTTGCTGCAGCACGGGAGTTACTTAAGACTAATTCTTGTGATCTCGTAATTTTAGATATTAATCTGCCTGATGGCTCAGGTCTCGATTTTTGCCGTGAAGTTAGAAATCAATATCATTTTCCGATCTTGTTTTTGACTGCTAACGATACCGAAATGGATATGGTTCTTGGATTAGAAATTGGTGGAGATGATTATATAACAAAGCCTTTTAGTCTGGCCGTACTGCGGGCAAGAGTAAATGTACTTTTACGCCGAAATCTGGAAGATAATTTCAAGCTGGTAATGATTGACAGCTTTTGTTTTGATTTTGAAAAAATGGTTTTTTCCAAATTCAGCAAAATTATCGAACTTAGTAAAACAGAGCAAAAGCTTTTATATATCTTTATTCAGAATAAGGGACTTACTTTAACGCGGGATAAGCTAATTTCTTATGTATGGTCAGACGGTATGGAATATGTGGATGAAAATGCTTTGTCTGTTGTGATCAGACGTCTTCGCGAAAAACTAGAGGACAATCCCTCTAAGCCACAATACATTCAAACCATATACGGCATTGGTTATACATGGGCGGTGAAATAATGAAGAATTTAGATAGTCTATATAAGGAGCTGCGCTATACACGTCTTGCATTTATTATTGTCACAGGAATTATAATCATTACCTGCCTCCTCATTGTGCAATGGAATCGCTACAAAACAGGCCAGATTATTGCAAGGCTTGACCGCATGCTTGATGTTGCCATTACGGGAAATCTATCTCAAGAAATTCCTGATGAAACGCTGCTTTCTCAAATTGAAGAGAAGCTGCATCGTCTTATTCATATTGCCGCACTTTCAAAAGAGCGGATTCAAACGGAGCAAGAACGCACGAAAACACTGATTGCCGATATTTCTCATCAAACAAAGACTCCTATTTCTAATATTGTGCTTTATACACAGCTTCTGAATGAACAAAATGACTTATCCCCCGAAGCACGTAATCTTGGTAAGCAAATTGAATCACAGACGAATAAGCTTAGCTTTCTTATCCAAGTACTAATCAAAACTTCAAGATTGGAAAACGGTATTATTCAGATTCAAGTAAGGCGGGAGAGAGTTCGAGATACTATAGTAACAGCAGTTGCACAGTGCTTACAAAAAGCGGAAGCAAAAGAAATTCCCCTTACTTATCCCTCTTTAGATGAAGCGGTTTATGCTATGTATGATTCCAAATGGGTTTGCGAAGCACTTTATAATATTTTAGACAATGCAGTGAAGTATACGAACAACGGTGGTTCCATTACCGTTACCATGTCCACTTATGAAATGTTTGTCCGCATTGATATTAAAGATACCGGTATTGGTATACCGGAAGAGGAAATTCCTAAAGTTTTTAAACGATTTTGGCGTTCCCCCACAGTTTCAACAGAGGAGGGTGTTGGAATCGGCCTTTATCTGTCCCGTGAAATTGTAGCGGCATGCGGCGGATATATTAAAGTGCAATCTTCTAAGCATAAGGGTTCTACTTTTTCAGTATTTCTTCCTATATAATGAATTCTTTCAAAACTGTTAGATTTGAGAAAGAATGTGGAAAGATGTATATGATAAAGTCAGTGATAAGGAAAGTAAATTACTACACTAAATTTTAGGAGGTTTTCAATATGAGTATTTTACAAACGAAGTCACTAATAAAACATTATGGAAATGGAGATATACTTGTCAAAGCGCTTGATGGTGTTGATTTTACTGTGGAGGAAGGCGAGTTTGTTTCGATTGTCGGTACTTCAGGCAGCGGAAAATCAACACTTTTGCATATGCTCGGAGGACTTGACTATCCGACAAGCGGTAATGTAATTGTCGATGGGAAGGATATTTTTTCCCTTAAGGAAGATGAACTGACAATATTCCGCAGACGAAAAATAGGTTTTGTCTTTCAAAGCTATAACCTCGTTCCGGTACTTAATGTGTATGAAAATATTGTTCTTCCCATAGAACTTGACGGCAATGCAATCGATACGGATTATGTCGAAAATGTAATTACAACTCTGGGACTGACCGAAAAAAAATTCAGCCTGCCCTCCCAGCTTTCCGGCGGGCAGCAGCAGCGTGTTGCCATTGCCCGTGCACTTGCTGCCAAGCCTGCTATTCTTCTGGCAGATGAACCGACCGGAAATCTGGACAGTAAAACAAGTTTAGATGTTATCGGGTTATTAAAAGTTACCGGAGACAAATTTGGTCAGACAATTGTTATGATTACTCACAATGAAGAATTAGCACAGATGAGTGAGCGGGTAATCCATATTGAAGACGGTCGGATTCTTTCAGGAGGTGAGCATCATGCTTAGGGTGAATAATAAAAAAGCCATAAGCCGGCTAGCTGTCCGTTCCTTAAAATCAGCAAAGCTTCGAAATATTATGGCAGCCTTTGCCATTGCTTTGACAACGATATTGTTTACCGCGCTCTTTACTATTGGTATTGGTACGTTGGATACTTTTCAGGAAGCAACCATGCGGCAGTCCGGCGGCAGTGCACACGCAACAATAAAATATATCGATGATAACGTTTTTGATACAATAAAAGACCATCCCCTTATTAAGAATATTGGTTATTGTCAGTTACTGTCTGACAGTGTGGATAATCCTGAGTTACTTAAAAGACATGGGGAATTCTGGTATTTAGACGATAACGGACTTAAATATAGATTTAATGAGCCGACGACCGGTACGAAACCGGTAAAAGAAAATGAAATTATTATGGATACAAAAACGATGCAGCTTTTAAAGGTTCCTGCCAAAATCGGTGCACCGGTATCTCTTACCTTAACAATGCGTGGTCAGCAGGTTACCAGAGACTTTGTACTATCCGGATGGTGGGAGGCTGATTCTTTTTTATCTGTTAGTACAATTATTGCTTCAAAAGCATATACAAATGCCCATTCGGAAGAACTAAAAAATACTTATAAAGAAAACTTTTCGTATACGGGTGTTACTTTTGCAGATATCATGTTTAAAAACACTTGGGATATGCAAACCAAGCTCGATAGAATTATTACGGAAAGCGGTTACTCTGTAATCGAAGACGATACTAATTATTTAGATTCCAACTTAAACTGGGCCTATCTTTCCTCAGGTATGGGCGCAGATATTGGAACAATTATCGGTGCGATTGCTGCAATCATTCTTTTTACTTTTACCGGCTATTTAATTATATATAATATATTTCAAATCTCGGTACTTAGAGACATTCGTTATTATGGTCTCTTAAAAACAATTGGCACTACCCAAAAACAGATAAAACGTATTATCATGAAGCAGGCAATTACATTATCGTTTATCGGCATTCCGCTCGGCCTGATTATCGGTTATGTGATCGGTAATAGGTTGGTGCCCCTTATCGTACAGCTTAGCGCTTATGACGGCACACAAGCCTCTGTCACTTTTAATCCTCTTATTTTTATTGGATCGGCATTTTTTTCTGCAATTACCATTTGGATTTCTACAAGAAAGCCCGGTAAGATTGCGGCAAAGGTTTCACCTGTTGAGGCGGTAAAATATACTGATATTTCTATATCCGGCAAGAAAAAAACAAAGCACACCACCAGCGGCGGTAAGCTGCCTAAAATGGCATTGTCTAACTTGGGCAGAAATAAAAAACGTACGATTCTTGTGCTCGCATCCCTTTCCTTAAGTCTTGTTCTGCTCAATACTATTTTTACAATATCGAGAGGACTGGATATGGATAAATTTATTTCTAAATTTGTCGATACTGACTTTTTATTTGCACATGCTGACTATATGAATAATGATTATTTGGGCAAATATAATTCTGTAGATGAACAGAGTATTGCTGCAATAGAAGCTCAGGATAGCTTTAAAGAAGGCGGGCGTTTTTATTATACAGACATAGAATACTTTACCCTTACTTCCGGAAATCTAAAAGAAGATTTTCGTACAAATTATATGGATGGGAATCCGATTGTTTCAGTGTATGGAATTGATGATTTACCTTTATCACGCCTTGAAGTATTAGAAGGTGAGATTGATGTCGAAAAGCTAAAATCAGGTAATTATATTTTATCCGGTGTCAAACTCGACGATAATGACGAGCCAATATGGGAGGAGGATTCCTTTGAAGTTGGGGAAGAAATCACATTAGAAAACCACCTGCTAAATGCTGAAACAAATGAAACAACAGTAGAAACTCAAACGTATACCGTTATGGCTAAGGTTGCTATCAAATATTATACCAATACAAACAGACGCTGGAATAATTGTTTTTATCTTCCATCAAATGTATACATGCCGCTTACGAATGAAAAAGCAGTCATGAGTTATGCTTTTAATGCAAAAGACGGCCAAGAAGCAGCAATGGAGGATTATTTAAAAAATTATACTGAAAACATAGATCCTATAACTAATTATAGTTCAAAGGCTAAATATGTCGATGAATTTATGGGAATGAAAAATTTGGTTATGTCTGTGGGCGGAATACTAAGTGGAATTATAGGGTTTATTGGTATTTTAAACTTTATAAATTCCATATTAACCAGTATAATTGCCAGAAAAAAAGAGTTAGCCATGCTGGAAAGCATTGGAATGACAAAAAAACAGCTCAGAAATATGCTTTGTCTTGAGGGACTATATTATGCTGTCGGAACTTGTTTTTGTTCTTTTATATTAGCCATTCTCTTTTCACTGCTTATTGTAAAAGGGTTAGTCGGTGGATTTTGGTTCTTTACCTATCAGTTTATCATCCTTCCTCTGATTATCTGCTGGCCTATTTTAATCATGTTATCCTTGCTGGTTCCTTATCTTGCATATCGAAGCAATCGCAGGGAAAGTATGGTAGAAAAACTTCGGGAAGCCGAATAACTAAAAATGGTATTTTTATATTAAGGGAGGCTTCTGCATTTTTTGTGCAAAAGCCTTCTGCATTTCTCATTCGTGCTTTCCTTTCTTTACTCTACAATCTCCTGAACTCTCCCAACCTGTCCATCATCCAGCATTACTTTGATTCCATGCGGATGAGAACTGCTGTTAGTAAGAATCCTTTTTACGGTGCCATCTGTGAGCTTACCGGTTGGCTGGTCCTTTTTTAGAACAATCCTAACCTTAGAGCCTATCTTTATATTCGATCTTGTATTTCCATTCATTCAATTTCTTCCTCCTTAATTTCTCTCATAACCCGGCAAGGATTTCCGACCGCAATGACATTTGAGGGAATATCCTTGTTGACAATGCTCCCAGCACCGATAACAGAATTATCACCTATTTTTACGCCGGGAAGAACTGTAACATTTGCTCCGATCCACACATTATTTCCTACTGTAATCGGGTTAGCAAACTCTAACCCTTTGTTCCTCGTTTCATAATCAATGGGATGCCCGGCAGTTGAAAAGCAACAATTAGGTGCGATAAAAACATTGTCTCCAAACGTAACTTTTGCACAATCTAATATCACGCAGTTGTGGTTAGCATAAAAATTCTCGCCAATTTCAATATTATATCCGTAATCACACCAAAATGGCGCTGTTACAAAAAATTCATTTGACGTTTTTCCAAATATTTTTTTAATAATCTCTTTTTGTTCCTCTAACTGAGATGGTCTTAGTTGATTAAATGTATAACACAAATCCTTACAATCACATCTTGCTTTAATTAATGAGTCATCATAATTGGCATCATATAAAAGTCCAGCAACCATTTTTTCTGCTTCAGTCATAACAGCCTCCTAAATCAATTAGTTTTATCAAAGATTCTTCATATCTTAAATCGTCTTCTTTTGTACGTTTTTTAGGCCCCTTCAAATGATTCTTTGAGGAAGCACGTCTTGCTGCCTTGTTTAAATGCCGCTCCATCAGCATCTGGTCAATATTCTCATTCGTATACCATTTTCCGGACTGATGGATTGCGTAAGCTCCCTTTCCAAGTGCCATTGCCGCCACTCCATAATCCTGCGTTACAACTAAATCACCGTGTTTACAAAGAGTAACAAGAGCAAAATCTACTGCATCCAAACCCGCTCCGATTATTTTAACTTCACTGTATTTACTTTCTAATACATGATTCGTATCACATAAAAGCATCACAGGAACCTTATATTTTTCTGCTACCTTTTCAGTTATTTTAACAACCGGACAAGCATCCGCATCGACATATATTTTCACTATAATACTCCTTTTTATCTATAATAAACGTTTATAAAACTCATTTCTGAGCGGCGGCACTCCCTAGCAATTCTTAGGATTGCTAGGGAGAACTGCCGCTTAGAAATGAGTTACGCATACCTAATCATTATATTAATTTTTATTATTTGTACAATTCGCTGCGTCTATTGCTATGACAAGAAGAAGTCCCATTATTTCGTCATCAGGGTTGTTATAATCAATAACATAAGTATCCCCCCATGCAAACAATTTTTTAGTAATACGGATGATTGTACGGCCTTCATGATATACATCATATTCCCAATTCATGAAATCGCCTTCTACTTTCCATCCGCAACAGTCAATTTCGTATTTAGGGCGAAAGAACGTCATTTTTTTATTGACACTGCCAACCCTTCTATCACTCATATATATATCAAAAGTAGGAAAGAATTTAAATATTTTTTCACTTATACTGCCTACTTCTCTATCATTTAGATCATAAACATGAATCTTATGACCAAAACTAAATAATTCCCCTTTTACAAAATATCTCTGATTTTGATTTTCATCATAAACATCATATGTATCTGTAAAAGAAAATACTCTCTGTTTGATTAGTAATTGCATGTTGTCCTCCTGCTTCTATGCCGACTTTTATTTAAGCATATAGAATACAGGGTTTCATGTCAATCTTTTGATTTAGTTTTTGCTTCATTATTTTGCTGCAACATCTTATCAGCACTATCTCCAAGGCTATTCATATCTTCCTCTATTTCATTCTGCACTTCTCTTGCTTTATTGTCCTTTGCTATGGCACGCAAAATCCGGTTTACATCCTCCGGTGAGAACATTCCAATGGCTTTTGAAAGATCCCCTAAACTATCCCGGTGCACTTTCAGTTGTCCGCCTCTAGATAACGCAATTGTAAGAACATTCTTTTCATCTCTCATATCTCCAAGACAAATAGAGCTTGTTTGCTCATCACACACAAATACTACTCCATTATATTCAATTACTCCGTCCTTTGCCAAATGAGAATACGGCACTTTACTCTTTGTGCTTTCATTTAACCAATTATTTCTCAAAACTCTTGCAGGCGCTGCAGCCTCAGTCACAGTTCCTGCAGCTTCCTTATTTTTTTCAGCTTCTTCCATTTTTAATTCAAACAAAGCCTCACTACTTTTGGCATAATGCTTTTCCTTACTATAATTTGTGTTTAACCCGCTCAAACTTCCATATTGATTACTTCTAATTCCAAGTCCCATATTTTTTCTCCCTTTTCTTTTAATTTTGACTACGTTATGACAATATCAATAGAAAAGATTCTGCAAAGCAGAATCTCGCGCCGAGCGCGGCCGCTTCACGGCAGATTACAGCTTCGCGTGAGTGCGCATCCAAAGTTTTTTATATCATAGGAAAGTCTCTCTCCTATAATATAAAAAACAGCATCCGATTCTAGGAATACTCAATCCTTTGAAATCAAACGCTGTCCTTAGCTTCTATATTTTTAATAATAACTTATAATAAATATCGGCTATTTTCTTTATTACTTTATAGCTTTTACTCTTATTTCATTAAAATTCTCGACAGCATTTAAAATTATTGTTATGATTTATCTAAAAGCTATAGATAACTTGATAGGAGATAAAATGAAATATTACGTTGTAGATGCATTTACCGATACTATTTTTAAGGGAAATCCAGCAGGTGTTTGTCTAATTCCCGAATTTCCGGATGCTAGTCTCTTGCAAAATATTGCATATGAAAACAATCTCTCAGAAACTGCTTTTGTTGTTAACCGGGGAGACTATTATGAGCTGCGCTGGTTTACTCCGGAAAGTGAGATTGATTTATGCGGTCATGCTACCTTAGCAAGCGCATTTGTTGTTGCAAATTTTGTCAATAAAAATGCTTCCATTATGAACTTTCAAACTATGAGTGGAATTCTAACCGTTATCAAGTATAATGATTTATACGAAATGAATTTTCCATTAAGAGATCCAACACCTATAGCAATTACCGATCTTATGAAGCAGGCAGTTGGAGTCCCTGTATTAGAAGCTCATTTATCCAGAGATATGATTTTATTATTGGAAAATGAACAGCAGGTACAAAACTTATCACCTAACTTTTCATTAATTGGAGAATTACCTGACTGCTTTGGCTTAGTTGTAACAGCTCAGGGTGATACTGCAGACTTTGTTTCAAGGTATTTCGCTCCCAATGCAAGCATACCAGAAGACCCTGTAACCGGCTCGTCACATTCATCCTTAATCCCTTTTTGGTCTAAGCGGCTAAATAAAAGTAAAATGACCGCCAGACAACTATCTCAAAGAGGAGGAACATTACTATGCGAAGATTGTGGAGACAGAGTCAAAATTTCCGGTAATGCAGTCCTTTATTCCGAGGGCGACATTAAATTAAATATGAATTAAAGCTTACTCAGCTCTTCCTCAATAATTTTCTTATCCAGCCTTTCGAACAAGACATCAATTGTCTCCGGTAAACGAAAGCCAGCCGCAACATATTGCGGCTTCCACTCCTCTGACAGGTTTAACCATCCGCAAACCTTTTGAGAGGAGAAGGGTAAGAATGGATAGAGCAGTACGGCAAGATTACATATCATTTGAACACAATGAAACAGTGTATTATGACATTCTGAAGCATTTGTATTTCTTGTAATCCATGGCTGTTTTGTATCAAAGTATTTATTTGCTTTACGAACATATTCAAAAATTCCATTTATGGCATCTCTGAAATTTCCCTTTTCGATGAAGGAAGCGGTCGTCTCAAATAACGCTTCTATTTCTTTTTTGCATTCTATCTCAAGTTCACCAGCCGGCACATTTCCGTCAAGATATTTATTGATAAACACCAGAGAACGATGAATGAAATTACCATACGCACCTAAAAGTTCTCCATTATGGCTGTTAACATATTCCCGCCAAGAAAAATCAGCATCCTTTTTTTCAGGTCCGTTAGCTGTCAAATAGTAACGAATCGAATCGGGATTATACTTTTCTACTAAGTCTTTTGCCCATATCGCATAATTTCGGCTTGTCGAAACCTTTTTTCCCTCAAGGGTCAAATACTCACTTGATATTATTTCATCGGGCAGATGCCACCCCTCTCCATGCGCCAGTAAAAGTGCCGGCAGGATAATGGTATGAAAGGGGATATTGTCTTTTCCATGAATATAATAATGCCTTACCTCTTTATCCTTTTTCCATAAGTCCTCAAAGCTCTCACCACGTTTTTGGGCTGCAGACTTGCTTGCCGAAAGGTAACCCAAGACATTTTCTGCCCAAATATAAATTCTTTTATCATCATATCCTTCATAAGGTACTTCGATTCCCCAGTCTAAATCTCTTGTAAGTGCCCTGTCTCTAAGTCCCTCTGCAATATAACGGTTAGAAAATGTAATCGCATTTTTCCTCCAGTTGGGATGATTGTTGACTAAATTTTCTAACTCCTTTTTCAATTTGGAAATTGCAATATATAAATGCTTTGTATTACGAAAACCAATCTTTTTATTACAAATAGAACAAACCGGCTCGAATAAGTTTTCAGGTTCCAGTACAGTGCCACACAAATCACATTGATCGCCTCTTGCATCACCTTGGCAATCCGGACACTTGCCGACAACAAAGCGGTCCGCCAGAAATGTTTGACAGCTTTCACAGTAAGCCTGAGGCGTTTCTTTTTCATATACATAGGAACTGTTGTATAACCTTTGATGAAACTGTGTAACAAATTCTTTGTGTTCTTCTGAAGTTGTTTTCGTATATAGATCATAGCTAAATCCGAGTTCCCGTAAACATCTGCTAAATTCCTCATGATAGCTGTCGCTAACTTCCTGTGGTGATTTATTTACTTGTTTGGCTTGAATTGCAACCGGAGTGCCATAACAATCGCTCCCTGAAACATAATATACAGTATCTCCATTTGCCCGATGATAGCGAGCCAATATATCTCCCGGCAGCAGTGCTGCCAAATGTCCTATGTGCAGTGACCCATTTGCATAAGGCCAAGCACCTGCAATTACTATTTTTTTCATACTAATACCTCATTTCTAATATTTGATGTGATAACAAAATCTAAGATTCATGCAATAGTCAATTTTTTGCAATAAAAAAGCCCTCCTCTCCGAAAAATTTCTTTTTCGGGGACGAGAGCAAAACTTCGTGTTACCACCCCAAATTCGTCTATACCTCACGATACAGACCTTATCAACTACGGATGAGAAATGATTCACCGATAGTTTATCACGATAACGGGTGCACCCGTCGCAGCCTAAACAATAAATGTTTCGGTGCGCAGCTCCGAGACCATGTTCAACCATTGTATAGCTTTCCTCATTTTCACCATTCTGAGGTCTCTGTAAAAGCGCAAATCGTCTACTCTTCTCTTCAATGCCTTTAAAACTTCTATAAAGTTGAGTCTATTATAGCTATGAGTGCAGCTTTTGTCAAATACTTGATGTTAGATTTGCCATTGTTATTCAATATAAGTACGTAACAGCTTTGTGGCATTCTTGGCCCTAAGCCGCCTTAACGCTCTCCCTTCAATCTGCCGGATACGCTCTCTTGTTACATGATATTCTTTACCAACCTCTTCCAATGTATATATCTTTCCATCCTCAAACCCAAAGCGCAATCTTAATACTCTCTGCTCCCTTTCGGTAAGTGATGACAGCAAATCTGTGATTTCGTCACGAAGCATAAGTTTTTCAGTCTGCTCAAACTGCTCCGGCAGATTTTCATCGGCAATAAAATCTATGAGAGTACTTTCATGCTCCTCACCAATTGGTGTCTCTAACGATATCGTATCTGAGTAGAGCTTCATAATTTCACCCATACGTTCCTCTGATATTTTTACAAGCTCTGCTAATTCGGTAACCGATGGCTCCCTTGCATTTTCAATGACAAACCGGCGTGAAATCTTAGTTATTTTGTTCATTGTCTCCTTCATATGAACCGGAACACGGATTGTTCTGCTCTGATCTGCTATTGCACGTGTTATCGCCTGCCGTATCCACCACATTGCATACGTACTGAATTTATATCCTTTACTATAATCAAATTTCCCAACCGCCTTTATTAGTCCGGTGTTTCCCTCTTGAATTAAATCCAGGAGGCTCATTTTACTTCCTTTAACATAACGTTTGGCTACACTCACTACCAGTCTTAAGTTTGAATTAATCATTTTTTCTCTTGCACTGCGATCACCGTTTTCTATTTTTATGGCAAGCTCTTGTTCCTCGTCAAAGGACAACAATGAAATCTTACCAATCTCCTTAAGATAAAGCTTAACCGAATCGTCCAGCATAGACTCATTTTCTTCAAATTCCACCTCTGCTTCATCAGTCACCGTACGAACAAGTACAATTTCTTCCACCGATAATTCCTGCTCTAATGCTCTCCACTCTTTTTCTTCAATTTCCCGATCTGCAATTAAAATAATATCTTCTTCCAGAATAATTCCCTTTTCAGCCTTGCCTTTTTTAATTATCTCCTCTATCAATTTTTCCTTTGGCACTCCACAATACCTCTTTCTCCTTCAATACCTAAATTACTTGTACGCAAAAAGGACCGCTTTGCTTAATAGTTTAAGCAAGTAGTCCTCTATTTCTTTATTCAATTACAACTTCGTATAACGATTCCCCTTATTGCTATCCATTTCCATAACACATCCTTTTATCATATATACATCATATCACTAATAAAGGGAAATATGTAAGTTATTTATTTTTGATGTTTTATCTTTTGAATTTCTCTTCTGGAGATTTGCTTAATTCTTTTCTTTTTTGAGGTGTCGACCAAAAAGCTTCATAGTCAATCTGATTCACAAATCTTGAATTAAAATCCTGAAAAAATGCTTTACTTTCTGACTGCGGTTTTGCAATATCACGAAAATATGTATTGTTTTTAAATGCCGGTATTTCATATAAGTCCCTGCAATATCCCCAAATATTTTCATAGTCTACAACCCTGTGCTTGATTGGACCTAAATTTCGATAGTAATGTGTGTCAAATCTTGCAAGTGTTACAAATAGCCTGACATCACTGTCTGTGATATAATCACCAAACAAAAACCTTTTCTTGGCTAAACGCTCTTCCAGTTTGTCCAGTGCCTTGTAGAAATCTTCAAATGCCTCTTGATATGCGGTGATAGACTGTGCGAACATCATACGGTACGTGCCATTATTGACATTCGGAAACAGCCAGTCATTAAACTCGTCTATCTCTTTTCTAAGTTCTACTGGATAAAGATTCGGTGCACCCTCTCTTAGAAATGGTTGGAAGGCTGTTTCAAAGTAATTGGTTAATCTATGATAGTCATTGTTCACAACCTTCTTCGTTGTCACATCTACCAGTGCCGGAACTGTGCATCTGCCTTCATAGTCAGGATCCGCATTATAATAGTACTCACTTAAAAATTGTCCCCCTAAAACCGGATCTTTTCGGTTTTCGTTATAAACAAATTCCCATCCATATGCATCATTTTCTTTACTATGTCCGACGAGATTAATGCTGATTACCTCTTCTAGACCAAGAAGCTCTCTTACGATTGATGCCCGATTTGACCAATGGCATCCTTTTGCCCAGATTAGGCGGTATTTTCCGCTTTCTGCCTTAAGCTCATTATCACCGTCTCCAAATGGAGTCGTAAAATGATTGGGCTGTCTGATAAATGCTCCTCTTTCATCTATTTCATTTATAATTTCCTTGGGACGCAGTTTTGGTCCCGCTTCAGTACCTGCCATAGTTATGCCCTCCTAATCAAACTTTTTTCAGTATAGATTATTTTAAAAACATCGGTATCATATATTTTTTCGTAGTCTGCTTTATACCCCAGCGCCTCATAAAATCCAACAGCTTCATCTCTGCTTGTAATAATAACTGTTTCAATATTTTTGTCCAACAGCCAATTCTCCGCCTCTTCAATGAGCAGGCGGCCGACGCCCTTTTTCCGGTATCCCTCTAAAACACAAACGCGTTCAATCTTAGCTTTTTGCTCATCCTCTAATAAATGAATCCGACATGTTGCTACCGGATAAATGCCGTCTAATACAAGTACATATAAGGAATCTTCTTTATCCTGCTCATCAAATTCTTTATCCAGAGGAACATGAAATCCTTGTACCATTGCCTGTGTCCTTACATAATAAACACCTGCACGCTGCCAATCTTCTTTTACTCTGATTGCTTTCATATTAAAAAATCCCCCCTTATTTATAGTTCGTTTTAACCTGCTATTGATTCTGCCGATTTAATTTTTCCTGCGGGTGCCCGCTTAGTCCTTCACGGTCAGCCGGTGCTTCCCAGCTGCTCACATCCGGTCCCTTGGCAACAATTGAGTATACATTACCCCAAAGCGGCTTTAGATGCGGTGAAAGCTGGTAGTGTTTTTTGTATGTATCAAAATAAGTGCTTTCTTTTATATCATCTACCTGATATAAGTCTCTTGCATACGGCCACAGGTTTTTGTAGTCAATGAGCTTCTTTTTATTTGCACGGAAAACCTGATGATAAACAACATCGAATCTTGCAAGTGTCGGATATAATCGTATATCAGAATCCGTAATATAATCTCCGAATAAAAATCTCCTGCTTTCCAACCGCTTATCTAAAATATCCATCGCTTCAAAAAATCGGTCATATGCCTTTTCATATGCATCTTGAGACCTGGCAAATCCTACATCATATACCCCATTGTTGATTCTTTCAAAAATAAAGTGATTTAATTCATCAATCTCATTTCGAAGCGCCTCCGGATATAAATCAGGGGCATTCTCTTTATGATATTTTTTCCATACTGTATCAAAATAAATGGGAATATAAAAGTGATCATTGTTAACTCCCCGCCCGGTTTTTGTATCAACAATAATCGGTACGGTAGGTCTTGCCTTATAATTGCCATCCTCAAATTCTCTGTCATATATTTCCTTGACAAAATGAATTCCCAGCACCGGATCCTTTTGGTCTTTATCCTCGGTAAATACCCAGCCCTTTGGATCGCGGAACACTCCGGTTGTACCAAGACTGATTACTTTATCTAAGCCTAAGAGCTTTCTTGTAATAATTACTTTATGGGCATGAGGGCAGGCCGGCATCCAAAGAATTCTATATCGGTCAGCTTCTACCGGCCATTCATTCTCGCCTTTACCAAACTTTTTTGTAAATAAATTATCCTGTACTTTTATTTCTCCATTCTTTTGCATTTGATGGCGAAATGTACTTTCAAAAACTTCTATTCCTTCTGCCATTTTTTGCTCCTTTATATGCTATATTCAGCACCTTCCAGCATATGAATCTTAACGAGAAATTCCTTCAAGCGTTCATTATCTGGATTTTCAAAAATTTCCTTTGGTGTTCCGTCTGCTACAACCTTGCCGTTTTCTAAAAAGATGATTCGATTTGCGACATTTTTCACAAAATTCATCTCATGGGTTACAAGCAAAATTGTATTGCCTTCCTGTGCGGCCTTTTTTATTGTAATCAGCACTTCACTTACTAATTCCGGATCAAGGGCGGACGTTGGTTCATCCATTAAAAGAAGCTTCGGCTCCATCGCCAGTGCTCTCGCAATTGCTACTCTCTGCTGCTGTCCGCCGGAAAGGTGTCTTGGGTAATGGAACAGCCTATCACCCATACCGACCTTCACAAGCTGCCTTAAAGCGATTTCATTTGCTTCACTCTTTTTTATTTTCTTTACTACCGTAAGACCTTCCATAACATTTTGAAGTGCTGTTTTGTTCTTAAACAAATTGAACTGTTGAAATACCATTTCCGTTGTCTTTCGAAGCTCTAGCTTCTCCTTAGCGGATTTTGTTGTCAAATCATATTCTTTTCCCTCAATGCTTACCCATCCCTTTTCAGGTTTTTCCAAAAGATTTAAGGTCCGAAGCAAAGTTGATTTTCCGGTTCCGGAGGGGCCAATAATTGCAACTACTTCTCCCGGATTAATATCCAAATTGATATCATCAAGCACAATATTTTCACCGAATTTCTTACTTAATCCTCGAATTTTAATATAACTCATTGACCGCCCCTCCAATCTTAGCAATTTCTTTGAGTGATTTCTTATTTTCATCTTCTGATACATTTAAGGCTACATGCTCCGGCACACTCAGTTTGTTTTCTGCAAATCTAAATGCTCTTTCAACAATAATTGTCAGCACCCAGTAAATAATAGCTAAAGAACAATATGCCTCAAAATAGCGATACGAATTTCCGGCGAGAATTTTTCCCTGCGCCGTTATTTCTACTACGGAACAAGTAAAAGCAAGTGATGTTCCTTTAATTAGACCAATCAGAGAATTGCCAAGAGACGGCAGGGCTACCGTTACCGCCTGCGGCAGCAGCACTCTTTTTAATACTTGAATCCCATTCATGCCAATTGACTTTGCCGCCTCGACCTGTCCTTTATCTACTGATTGGATTGCTGCCCGGATTGTTTCTGAGTCAAATGCGGACTGATTAAGTCCCAAGGCAACAATGGCAAAAATGATTGGTGGTATTCCGTTTACGTTATATTCTGTTCCGTTATAGTAATTGATATATTTTAAAACAATTGGTATTCCAAAATACGTAAGATATAATTGAACAATAATTGGTGTACCACGCATTACGGAAACAAACAAGGTCACAATCTGTTCTAAAACAGGTATTTTTTTAATTTTTACGATTGCGATTAATAATCCAACTACCCAGCCAATCAGCAGTGCCACTACTGTCAGCTCTAAAGTGACCGGTAAATATTTCAGCAATGATGGGATTTCCGTAAACACCAACTGCCAATCAAATAGCTTTGCCATAACTTTCCTCCTCGTTATTCATAAGACGGGGAATAATCGGAACCAAACCACTTCTCATTGATTTCCTTAGAAGCGCCTTCTTCGATTACTTCTTTTAATGCCGTATTGATATCCTCAACTAACTGCTCATTGCCTTTACTTACAATTAAATAACTGTAAGGCTCTGCCATTAAATCCTTGGCTACATTTCTATCAATCGAAACCCCTGTCACATTAAAGTTAAACTCATTCTGATAGTATTCAAACATTGGTTTATCCATTAAGACAAAATCATACTTTCCATCTTGAATATCCTGAATCTGCAATACTAAATCCGCTTCACTGTAATCAATTTGGATTGGCGTGTCAGGATTTGCCTTGTTGTAATTTTCCATTGCAGTTGTCATATTTACACCGGCAGTCGATATCGTTTTAAGTCCCGCCAGGTCATCCCAGGTTTTTACAGTATCAATTTTTATATTTCCGTTGGCAAAAATAGCCACATACTCATTGGCAAAGATAGGATCGGTAAATAAGTATTTTTCTTTTCTTTCCTCATTGGATGCAAAATTATTTACACCGATTTGGTATCTGCCGGCATCAAGTCCTGCAAAAATAGAAGGAAAATCCGTTACTTCAATTTCTAATTCATATTGCGGCAGCTTTTCAAAAACAGCCTTAACGAGTTCAATATTATGTCCGGTTAATTCACTTTCATCATTCACAAAAGTAAATGGTTTTGGACTTCCTCCTGTTGCTGCATATATTGTTGTCACTGCGTTGGAATCTGCTTCTGTATTTTCTGCTGTATTCTCTTCTGTATTTGCATCCTCAGCTTCCGCCAAGGCTTCATCTGCTGCACCTGCTGCTGTTGTATTTGCCTCGCCGCAGCCTGCCAGTGTACCCGTTAATAGTGCTGTTGCTATAAATACCGATGTTAATTTTTTTAAAATATTATTTTTCATTTTATATTCCTCATTTTCTACTATTTAGTATTTAAATTTTATTTTTCCAAACTTCTCATCACGGTTATTTGGTTCTTCCCATATAGATACATCCGGGCCCTTCGGCAGGATATTATATGGATTGTGCGCATGACTTCCCAGAAGATAACCTCTCTTAATTGCATCAAAGTCTGTTGCTTCTCTAAATGCCGGTATTGTATACAATTCCTTTGCATAGTTCCATAGATTATCGTAATCGGCAATCCGATTTCGATTCGTTTTGTGGCTGAAATAATAAGCTGCATCAAACCTTGCCAGTGTTACATACAAACGAATATCAGAATCGGTAATATAGTCACCAAACAAAAATCTATTATTAGAAAGTCGTTCCTCCAGCCAGTCAAGTCTGCTAAACACGATATCATAGTTCTTTTCATACTCTTCTTGTGATTGTGCAAATCCTGCTTTATATACTCCGTTATTAACGTCATTAAATAAAATTACATTCAACTCATCAATTTCTGCTTGAAGCTCTTTTGGATACAAATCCGGGGCGCCTTCTTTATGAAATGGCTTCCATACTGTCTCCCAGTAGTTTGTTAGGTGGTGATAATCGTTATTAACTACCTTTCTTGTTTTTAAATCAACGATAGCGGGTACGGTAGCTCTTCCGGAATAATCAGCATCCGTTTCGGCATATATCTCCGGAAGAAATTTTATATTTAATACCGGATCAACTCCCCCCTCATCCAGTGAGAATTCCCATCCATTTTCCGTTCTCACGGGGCTTACCTCACCAACACTGATAACATTTTCCAGACCTAAGAGCTTAATAGCTATTATTTGCCTCGTTGCCCAGGGACAAAGCGCTGTCCAGATAAGTCTATATCTTCCTGCCTCTATCGGCAGCTCTCCTTCTTGTTCTCCAAAGGGTGTTACAAAGTAATTTTCCTGTCTCACAAAGGCTCCTGTTTCGGAAACCTCATGTGTATCTTCTGTTGTTGCCACCTTACCAAATGCAATTTTTTCATTCTCTATATTTTCTTTGATGAAATCTTTACCTAATGCCATCTTATTTCCCTCTCTTCTGTTAAAATTAATGAACGATTCAAATTTAACAGCAACACATGACGCAAGCTTTTCTCTTGATTGATTTATAATTTTTAATTTTTTTTAACATATCTGTTCCTCCTTGTTTTGTCATGTTGTCTTGACATGAACATATCATACCATTCTAGTATGGTATTGTATAATATATAAAAATTACAGCTGGCAATAAGTTTTTCTTATAACCAGCTGCAACATATTATTCTATATCTTTATCTTATTTGATTGTATTATTTCTTTCCTCAGTTATGAGGCCAAGTGCTATTTGAGCACTCCTTTTTAATTCCTCGATTGTCGTGTATTCATTTGTCGTATGGACCTCATTCATCGCACAGGCAACTACGATTCCGCGAATCCCATTTGCCACAAAATGATTGTTATCACTGCCGCCAAACGTTTCAGTCAACTTACTCTCAAGCCCCTTCTTTCTACAAACATTTAAAAAGTGCTGTACGACCTTCTCTTCTTCACGGATACGATAAGCTTTAAATTCCTCGACCACATCAACACTCACCTCACCGCCAAGTGTTTTAGCTTCCCTTACAAAAATAGCTTTAATTGTTTCCGCTTGTCCTATTGCTTTCTCGTGAACCATACTTCTAATTTCACCTAAAATGATACATTCGTCCGGAACAATATTTGTTGCCGTTCCGCCATGAATTGTTCCCAAGTTAACTGTTGTGTCATCATCTATAAAACCATTTTCAATTTTAGAAATAGCATTTGCAGCTATTTTAATTGCATGAATTCCCTGCTGCGGGCAAAAACCGGCATGTGCCTTTTTACCCGTTACTTTTATTTTTAATGATAGAATAGACGGTGCTGAAATTGCAGCTGTCCCGACATTACCGCTTAAATCAAATGTATATGCCATTTTAGACCTCACCTTGGAATAATCAAAATGTCTGCTCCCTTGGCAATACGATTCCTCCGCCGCCATAAATAATACTTCTACATCAGGATGCAGGATATTATTTTCTTTGATAACATGCAATGCTTCTAAAATTGCCGCAACTCCGGCATAATCATCAGCACCAAGCACTGTCTTTCCGCCAGACGTTACTTTCCCGTCTTCATGAATCACCGCCTGCTTCCCTTTGCCAGGCCGCACCGTATCCATATGAGCGGATAATAAAATAGGTTCACCGGATTTTTTCCCCTTTAAGCAGGCATAAATATTTCCTGCCGATTTACTTTTATCCGTCCCGTTTTTACCGGCAAGCAGCTCTCCGGTATTATCTTCCTCGGCACTAAGACCTAAATGCTTTAATTTATACAGCAGGTAATCCGCCATTTTTCTTTCTTCGTAAGTTTCTGCATCAATTGCAACAAGCTTTGAAAACTCATCTACTAATCTTTTTTCATTCACCATCGTCTGCTCTCCCCTTTTCCTAGTGTTTTAATATGATTTTTCTATTATACTGTAATACAAATTGTTCGGCAAGTAGTTTATTCATTGTAAAAAGAATCCCCTTTCTCAATTTGTGAAAGAGGATCCTTTTTTATTTAACCTTATAATTATAAAAATTAGTATAATACTGATTTTGGTAAAAATCGACAACGCTGAATCCAAAGCGATACACTCCTCCCGGAACCGCCCCAATGTCTACCTGAAAAAAATTTTCATCACCGGTATATTCGATGACATCTCCCTCATAATATTTATTTTTAAGATTTCCATGCTTCTCTTCCAGATTAGCTTCCGGACTTGATTGGTACACTTCATATAAAATGGTTATTTTATCCCCCTGCTCTAAACCAGCATAGCCCTTGCCTGATATTTCGCCTATTATGCGAATTCCTTTTACAATACCTTGAGGACTTTCCTCATCATATGTAATAACAAGCTCAGCCAATTCTTCATTTAGTAATATCGGCACAGTATACGTTATAATCTCATCATTATGCTCTCTTGTATAAACACAGACTGCGATACCATTTAAGGTCAGCCACTCACCTGAAAAATTAGAGCTTATTGTACCGGTATCAAAATCAATATCAATATCGCTGTCATATCCATAAACAATATAGTCATTATCTAACTTGCGAAGCAGCACTGCATATATTTTATCAATATCCTTAATTTCGCTCAGTACCAATTGAATATCGCCGATTTTATAATCCTTTTCTGCTTTTAAGTCCTTTGGCTTCTTGGAATCTTCTAGTAGTTTTTCGGTAAAGCCGGTTATCATATTTTGATAAAATTTATTAAAATTGTAATTAAAATAACTGTCTGCTGATTTCGCCAGTCTTTTATTCTGATATGGAAAGTAAATCGACAGGCCGCCATTAATTCCAGCCGCCTCATTTCCGCAAGCAGCAACGACACAATCCTCTAAGGCTTTTTTAATTGCATCCGTCTCAGCCGGAAGTAATTCGCTAAACTGATTTGCCATATCCTTTATATCTATCATGTCAGGGCCATTGTATAAAAAACCCGGCTGACCAAATGCTTTTATTCTGCTCCGCCTTTCAGCAATTTCCGTAAATTTATCTTCACCCAGCTCTTTTAACAATTCCATACTAAACTGATTTAATGCTCGATTTAGACTATGGTACTTTTTCAAATCAATTACCGACAGAGTTCTCATCTCTTCGGAATGCTCAATTTCCACAAAATCATCGGCAATGGTTTTTAATGTCTCCTCCACGTTAAACCCATTTTCATACATCATTGGTAAAAAGCCGTTATAGTTCCACCCCTCTCCGGGTTCCAGCTCCTGTGATGCAATCAAATAATCCGCATATGGGGAAACAGCATCGGCTACTTCCACATTTGCCATTAAGCACGCATCAAATCCAATAAATGCAAGCTGTTTTTCTTCTGCACCTTTCTTTAATCCCTCTTCAAGTTCCATAAGTGTCAGGGAATCGTAATCATATAACTCATCATAACCAAATCCATTGACAGAGCCATTGCCATGATTCCAAAATAAGAGTCCATATTGTTTTGCTGGATGCTCCTCTATTGTATATTGTAAAAATTTTGTCAGTGTATCAGAATCTCCCATACTGTTTGGCTCTGACTTTTTTACTGTGCTAAAGCCAGACTCCGTTACCGTATGAATAGAAAGGCTTTGTTCATCTATGTCATTGCTATGCCACAATTGGGTTCCCCCTGTTAATATGACAGTCTCAAACCCCTCCGGCGGAAGGGTTTGAGTCATCTCTGCAAGGTCATCCGAAGCAAGATGATGTCTGGATTCTAAATCTGAGCCATTCATATAAATCATTAGGGTAAAGTCATTAACCGACTTCTGCTCCGCCGGATTTAAGGTTAATAAAGACGTTCCGGCAAAGGCAGTCATCGCTAAAACTCCTAAAATTGCCAATTTATTCTTATTATTTTTTTGCTTGTCCATTTCGCTCCTTAAACATGTTCCGGAAATTCTGGACTGTGTTCAAAAATAATTTCCATTACATTACTACGATGCCACATAAGAGCATTGGTGAAGCTGTTTTCTTCCATTTTTTCGAACTGTGATGCTTGTTGATTGAGGGGGTTTGTAAAATCATCCTCAATATTTTTTAAATACTGCTCATATAATCTTTTTATAAAATCTGATTTGCACTGCATATCAAGTTCAAAGAGATTTGAATTAATCATATCTCGAAAGGCAGTATCATTTTTTTCCTTTAACATACTATATTTAAATAATTTATCATTTTTTAAGTTTGCCCCCATAACTTCAATACTTGTTTTAATAGTATTGTTTAAATATTCAAGTTCACGCTGCTTATAATCTACATAATTTCCACCACAAATATGACGAAGAATACATGTTATCTCAGCAAAGGCTTTAGCAAAAATTTCCGGATTATTCTTTCGAATTGTTTTCCTTTCTGACTGATTCATATATTCTATATCATAAGTAATCCATGAGATATCAGGTATATGTCCTGCGGTTCCATGACCTATACTGGCAAAATCAAGAACCTTTGCCAATTTCACCGGAGCATGTCTTGTTGATGCAATGAAAACCCCCAAATCTTCATTTATATCAGTTACCTTAATATTACGGGCTATATTTAATTGAGAATCCATTCCGCAAAAACCCTCATGGGCATATGTATCAGCAAGGACATGAAGCGCAACACCAATACGAGCAAACACATCATCCTTTTCCTCCAAAACTGTCGGTATATTACCACGATATGATAAAAGCATTGTTTTCAAATAATCATACAGCTTCCCACTGGGACGAGTAATATACTTGCTTTCTGCCCTTAGTTTCTCCGAACCTAACTCAATATCCGGTGCATCCATTTGACCGGGAAGAAAATGGAAGCAAGTCCATAGCGACCTCACCAAATATCGTTCCGGGCAAGATTTCATTTTTTTGTAATAATCCGGATCATCCTTTCGATACCTCATGCCATCCAAGAACATATTATAAATACCATCCTTTTGTACCGATTTATATTCTGATTCGTATGAAAAATCATCGACTGCCTGTGCTGCTGAGGCAATTTTACTTGCGTCTAAATGTTCAAACCCCGCAATTCTTGCTGCAAGATACGTTCCGTATAAGTGAAAATCTTTATGCATAATCTTCATCCTTTCTAATTCAATAACAATTGTTATTCTTCATCTGGTATTCTTACTGCATACCCAGCCGGCGGTGTTGAACGCTGTTTTGAGCGTTTACCGGAAAGGCGCAATAAATTAATAGCTTCATTAATTACTGGTTCATTTGCAAGATTAATAAAATCATTATCCTGCTTCTTGCTTCCAAGCTTGTCATCTAATATTTCTTTTGCCTTTTTTGCCATTTCTCTATTTGCCCGACTTTCCATTTGTACTACGTCCTTACTTGGTCGTTTGATTGGTTTTTGTTTCTCAAGCCGCCAAAGTAAAGAACCAGTACCTTTATTTCTGTTTACCTTTAAGTCCTCAGCCTGCTTTTTTAAGCTATGCAGCTTTTGAAAGCTTTCATTCATTTCCGTAGACCGAACCACTTTTTCATTCTCTTCAATCTGTTTCAAGTTTTCAAAGAATTCATCATTGATATTGCAAAAAATATTATAATTCATTTCTTCTATTTCCTGCTGAACAATTGTTAAATCGGCGGCATCGGTACGGACATTTTCACTTTCATTTTGATAGATTTCCCGATAGCTTTCTTCTACTTCGATGAATAAATCATTTGACTGCTCTATCAGTTCCCTGCCCTTATTATATTTTTCAATGCAGGCCTTGAGATCGTCACATTCTTCCGGAAATTCGGGCAGACCCAAATCCTGTGATCGATTTATGTTTCCATTTTTAATATCGCTCTCAGCTTGCGACTTTGCAGTTGAAATATTACTATCAACAAAATTATTAGCGGTACTTTCGATTGAGCTGTTTCCTACTTCAAGTACTTTTCTAAAGCTTTTTTCTTTTCCAAGAATAATAAAGCTAATGCTTGCTCCTATTTTTAAATGACTGCTCGTTGCATCAATTTCAAATCCCATGCTCTTAATCATAAAGACATTTACCGCTGCTTCTAATACAAAGGCGGCTGCTTTTAATGTTGCGGCAGCAATCGCACCTGCTGCTCCGACAATTCCCTGAGCAATTGTTAATGCAGCTTTAGCAACTCCCATTGCTACATATAAACCGGCAATGGCAACTTCAAAAGCCAAAATCTTGACTCCTTCAGCAATTGCCACAAAACACTTTTTCCACCACCTGGCATCGGAAATTCTATTCTTACAATCCTGAATCTGCCTTCTTTTATAACTAATTTCACCATGTAACGAATCTACCTTACGTTTGGCACATTCTAAATCATTTATGACACGGTTTGCTGCATTTTTTACTTGTTGTGCCGTATCTTTTAAAAAGTTCGCAGCTGCTAATACCTTTTCACGAAACTTTGAGATATCAAAGGTAATTTTAAGTACAAATTTAGCTGCACTAAAGCTTGAATAATCCGCCGCTGCTTGAACAGTAAGACAGATACCGCCGAGATCGAGTCCAACATCTATATAGGCCATCCTATCCCTAAATATTACAAGAGCGTCAAACTTTAAAAAATTAAGCACTTTTAAACATATAGATACATACATATTAAACGAATTTTTTGATACATTTATGTAAAGTACTCCTCCATTGTCATTCGGCTTTATGAGTTCACCGGCTAAACCACCATTAATTGGATTAATCGGTGGTTTTTTTTCTGACTTTGTCAGCGAAAGGAGTCCTCCGATTTTTATTTCAGGCAGCTGTACAAGTGCAATTAAGCTTTCCCCCTTAACGACCTGAAACAAAAAGCGGATATCATACTTAAATATTTCTAATACACCGCAAATAAAAAATCCTGGTTTTACATTATATTCTCCTAACTGCATTTGCTTACTGCAGATAAATATTTGGCAGTTTAAACTAATCTTTCCATCACTTGCTATGCGGTAATGCCTCATTTTACCTTTATCCGTGACTATATAGTTGTCTCCCATTGGTGTCAGCTGCAAGTTACCCTGTCCTATTTTAAGTTCTGACGGCACTGCCTCGTTAAATTCACTTAATACTTTTTTTTCATCACTATCTTTCCTTACCGTATTTTTTATTTTGGCGTGATTCATATCAAGATCTTTGATTGCAATGATATCCAGCACATCCAGCCCGGTTGTGTTAATTTCGGCAATATCCACAATTAAGTCACGCAGTGATAATCTGCCGGTGTGGGTACTTACTGCTGCAGTAATTAGGTTGATTGTCGGGGCCTGTGAAATAGAGAGACTAAATCCCGCAAAGATTGATATTTTATCTGTTGTCAGTCTTCCGCACATGGTCAGCATAAGCCCCGATGTATCTATTCCGATTCCTAAAATTAAATCTGAAAAAAATAATTTTTTTGTTAAATATAATTTTGTCCCTTTAACAGATGATGCCGACAGCATAAACGAAGACATTGTTACTGTTCCTGCAACGGTAAATCCAATGGGATTGTCTAATTTTAAAGTAAATTCTCCACTTGCCGAAAGTGAAAAACCTCCACCTGCTGCGATTGCAAAACTTAGATTTTTAATTAAAACTAATTTCGTCTCAATTTTATCAATACTGAGTGCTGCGAAAAATGTCTTTTGAGTAATACTGCCTCCTGCAAAAAACCGCATTGTATCAATTGCCGCAAATGCCTTTATTCCTCTGCCAAACGCTGTTTCATTTAAATTAAATACTCCCCCTGCTAAAATATCATATTTACTCTGGCTTTGAAGCATTGTAATATCAGGCGAAATTAAGCCTGAATAACATTCAATCAGTGAAAAATTGCCTGCCTCTGCACCCTGTGACTTGATTAAAAAAATAAAGTCCTCTATTCCGAGTTCAGTCAAAACCACCTTTAGTTGTTTTTCAAAAAAGTTTTCACACGTTATACTCTTTGTGTGAATATCTGCATAAATAAACCATTTTTCTCCAAGCTTTACATTTACTATCATACCGTTAAGCTGCAACATAAGAAGTGTCGAATTTTCAGCAATACTAAAATATGCTGTACCACCTTTTTTATTAGGGAGCAATGAACTGCTCCCTAATTGTTGTGGCAGATTAATTCCCTGACTGATAAACTCCTTGGGTGAACGTTTGGCTAAATCCAGTTGTCCTGCCATCATCAGCTTTCCATCTTGATATTTTATTGCACCGGCTGCATCTAATCCAAACAGCTCTCCCTTTACTATAAATCCTGTATTTAAGTTTTTTTCAGTACCCATAATTATCAGCCTTTCACACTATGCCGGTAAAAGCTTTTCAAATTCACCCATGTTCATTCTTTCCAGAACCGTAACCCGCTTTGTATTCCAAACCGAAAGGAATACTGAATTCAACTTTAAGAATCCTAAGCTTTTCAATGCATCAGAGAAATCTACATAAATAGAAAGTGCAAATTCGGCATTTGTTTTTGCTTCTCCCCCCTCAGTTGTTTTTTCGTTTTCAATATAAAGGAAGGTCTGGCGAAGCTCAAATCTTAATTTATTAACATCGAATGCGCCTCCACCAGAGCTATTTGATAATCCTTCCAGTGAACTTTCAATTTGCTTTGTATCTCCCCCGCTGCCTAAAGCATTTTTCATCTCAGTTATCATCTCACCAAAGCTAATTCCTTTAGCGTTGTCACAGGCAGTCGGTGCGACAAGTATTCGAAAACCATTGTCTGATTTTGAAAATACACCATTAATATTCGTTTTAAATAATTCAAAATCAATTCCCATAAGGCAATTAAGAGATTCTGTTTTTTCAATATTTGACATTTTATCATTCCTTTCTTACTTTTTTATAATTAATAGTTATTGTCCATTCAATAAATTAAATGGAAAAGGAGCGCTCTTATACATAAAGAGTATCAATATACTTGATAGTCAACTATATAAAAAATAATCTTCATTTGTTTTTACATTTACTTTTTTGACATATTTTGCTCTATATCACTATACATCTACGAAAAACGACATTTATCGCACTGTTTTAATAACTGATAAATACTTGTTAATAAATCCATAAAAGGAGTTTACAAAAATGAAAAATAATTCAACAATAGCAGACGATTACTTTTATTCCAATTCTGCTCCAGCACAAAATCTGTTTCTTGATTACGCCTGTGAATGTATGTTGACAGCTTTTATGAAAAAAACTATGTTTGAAACAAGAAAAGGCTATGCAATTCGCAAAAGCAGAGAGCAACAGTATTTTCTGTATACGGATGACAAGAATTTAACATCTGACTCTTCTACCGATACATATGATTATTATTTCTATGAGCTTATAGAAGACCTGAGTGCAAAACAGCAGAGGGTGATTATACTTTGCTATAAATTTGGATATGATGATACATTCGCCGCTAAGAAACTGGGAATTTCAAAGCAGGCAGTAGGCTCAATGAAAAAACGTGCCTTAGAATCGTTAAGAAAAAAATTAACGCTTAAAACGAAAGGGGATGCAGTATGAATGACAGTACGTAATCGCATTAAAAGAAAAAGCAAGGAGGATATTGAACATTTAAGTGAGTCATTTATTGAAATGGCAAAATGTTACAGTTATCTTTATGGAAAATTTGATGAAGATTTATTTTCTGAACAGCTTCTTGCCATGGTAAAAGGGCTCCATAAGTTTCAGTTCAATGAAGATGAATTCTCTGAAATATATCATATTTATTTGGAAAACGAAAGAAAAAAGGGCCGGAACTAAAGTTCCAATGCCCTTTTTTAAGTCATATTCTTATAAATTTAAACCTTTATTTTCTTCGCATCCCAGCATAATATTTAAGCACTGAACCGCTGCGCCGGAGGCACCTTTTCCCAGATTATCGAACTGAGCATTCAGTACAATTCTTTCATTATTTCCACTCACATATATATTCAAGCCATCCCAGCCGGCACATTCATTGCCTGCCATCATTCCATTTTGCTCAGATTCCGCACCTAAATCCATGACTTTAACAAATAATTGACCAGTATAATATTCGGCAAAAAATTCCTGTAATTTTTTAGGCGTATGATACTCTTTTAAAAATTCCGTATATAAGGGAACCGTAACAACCATTCCGCTGTAATAATCTGCTACTATCGGAGAAAATAGCGGTTCCCTTGTTATTGCAGTAATATTTTTCATTTCCTTTAAGTGCTTGTGCTGCTGACTAAGTGCATATTCCCTTGGAGCATCAAATTCATTTGTACGATTTTTATCCTCATACTCCGCAATCATTTTCTTTCCGCCGCCGCTATATCCGGTAAGGGAAAATGCGGATACCGGATAATCAGCCGGCAAAATATTCGCTGCAATTAAAGGATAAATAAGCGCGATAAAGCCGGTGGCATGACAGCCGGGTACGGCAATCCTCTTCCCTGCTGCAATATTTTGTCTGTGTGCCTTGGATAGTTCCGGAAACCCATAAGTCCAGCTTTCATCTGTTCTATGCGCAGTAGATGTATCCAATATTTTTACATGGTCATTTTCTACAAGGCTGACCGACTCTTTTGCCGCTGCATCCGGCAGACAAAGGAAAGTTATATCAGAGGCATTGATTAACCTTTTTCTCTCATTCGTATCTTTCCTGAGCTCTTGGTTGATTGTCAATAATTCAATATCATCACGCTCCTGAAAACGCTCATGTATTCTTAATCCTGTTGTTCCTTCACTTCCGTCTATAAAAATTTTTGTTTTCATTAAAATCTCCTAAATGTATTTAAATATTGCCGAATATACTACTTATAATATGCTTCATTGACCGGACCCATTATCTTTCCTTTTAAGGTTACGTATAATTCAGCATTTGTTAAATCATGATAAGGATTTACATAGAAAATTGCCAAGATCCCAAACGTTAAAATACTTAATAAATACCAGCCAAGGAAGGACAAATCCAAAACAAATGTATTCCATTTTTCCCCGTTCATCATCGTCTTGCTTAAGCGAAATGCTTCTTCCATTGGCATTCCTGGATTTTCTGCTAATAGATAAGGTATCATTCGATATTCATAACCCTTTACAATACCCGGAATAATAAACAATAATGTCCATAGTCCGGTAAATAGTTTTCTCATAAATTGAATTTTTACTACATTAAAATAAGAGTTACTAAAGCAATAGCCAATCTCGCTTAAGCTTGTAGGCCTCTCTCTGCTGAAGATAAAAAATCTTCTGGCGTTTACTTCAAGCGGATTAAAAATAAATGCCCCAATTGTAAATCCAATGATAGCTGCTATTAAAAAAACTACAAGTACTATGCCTAGTATTGCTATTAGGACTCGTGCATTTAATATTCCACTGTTTGTCAATTCATTTGTATTAGACTCTTGGAGCGAGTTCCTTGTACGGCTGCCGCTGCCGCCACTGCCTCCGCCTGTAATAACTAATAAAATAAAACTTATTAAAACGGCTTTCCAATAGCAAAGATTTAATACTGTTTTAGCTCTATTCTTTAACTCACTTCTCACCCACATATTTTATCCTCTTTCCATACTATATTTTGAACGATTATACCATATCTATTATTATTTTACCAATTCTATTCCAAAAGTACATATAGTCTTATTCAAATGTCTCATATACGATTCTGGCATCAAGTTGATCCTTTGTGGAGCTGCTAAGCCAGCTATTTTGAATTTCTTCGATTGATAATGAATCATCGTGAGTCAAAATATAATATTCGTATTCCTTAGAAGCAGATCCGCTAGGCAGCTCACCGGTATAATGCATAAGGTATGGATACTCCCCTTTATATTCCTCGCCGTCTTCCTTTGAATAAAAAGAATAATTTTTGCCGTCATAACTTAAGTCCGATACATTGAGAGCCGTATAATAGCTGGCAATTCGAATAAATGCCTTCTTACCAGAATCTGATTTTTCAATAAATTCATCCCATTCCTCTTCTCCTGACGTCAAGCCGGACTCCTCAAAGATAACACATTTATCCTTTTTGGCATCTTCTAAACTATAATCAGCCGGAATTTGATCATATGGAACGTAAGTAACCGAAGATTTTGAATTAGAACAGCCGGTCAATGTCATTATTATAAATGTGAGACTGCAAATTGTTAAAATAAACTTTTTCATTATACCCTCCTTGTAGTTGTTTAATATTAGAGTATTGTGAAACTTAATTCTGGGTGGCGGCTCCGTTTCACAAACGCCTAATTTTAATTATATTACTTTTATGACTGTTACGCAATTAAATAAATAAAACGATGCAGACTAAAGCTGCACCGTTTCATTTTAAGATACATTTATAAATTCATTATTATTTAATTAAAAAATTGAAAATAGTAAAAACAGTCCTGACATTAAGGATGCTACTAATGAAACAACTGTAATCTGAGTATTGATGGATGGACCTGCCGTATCCTTAAATGGATCACCAACGGTATCACCAATAACAGCTGCCTTGTGTGCTTCGCTTCCCTTGCCGCCATTGTGTCCGGACTCTACATATTTTTTGGAATTATCCCAAAGACCGCCCGAGTTACTCATAAAAAGTGCTAATAAAAGACCGCTTACAATATTACCTGCGAGGAAGCCGCCAATAGCGGTTACACCACCAATAAAACCAACTGCTAATGTTGCAAGAATACTCATAAGACCTGCCGGAATCAATTCACGAATAGAACCATCGGTTGCAATTTCAATACAACGGTCGTATTCCGGAATTACACCTTCTTTTCCTTCTTTGAGTCCTTTGATTTCACGGAATTGACGATGTATTTCTGCTACCATGCGCTGCGCATTGCGGTTTACTCCCAACATCAGCATCGCACTAAAGACTGCCGGAATAGATGCACCAGCAAGCATACCGAAGAAAACAGTTGGGTTCATAATATCAAAGCCAACTAAATACTTTTCTCCTGCTGCCACAAGACCCGCTTCAACGGCAGCTACGTTAACTTCACTAATAAATGCACCTAATAGGGCAATAACCGTTAGACCTGCTGCACCAATCGCAAAACCTTTTGTAACAGCCTTAACCGTGTTTCCGGCACTATCAAGTGTATCTGTAATTTCCAAAACCTCATCACCTAAATCACCCATTTCTGCAAGTCCTCTGGCATTATCTACAATCGGACCATACGCGTCATTGGATATAATCATTCCTACAATAGAAAGCATTCCTACTGCTGCCATAGCAATACCAAACATAGCATAATCACTGCCCAGCGGCTCACAAAGCTTATAAGAAACTAAAGCTGAAACACCAATACCGATAAGAGCAGGCATCGTCGATAAAAATCCATAGGATACACCGGAAAGAATGGTAAATGCCGGTCCTGATTCACTTGCCTTAGCGGTTAATTGGACTGGTTTTTTACGATCGTCGGTAAAGTAATCACTTGCAATACCAATAATAACACCAACGAGAAGACCTACTGCACTGGCACCCCAAATACGCCATTCAAATCCAAATAATGCAGTCGCCGCAGCCGTCAAAACTGCAAAAAGAGCTGTTGTTACATATGTACTTGAATTCAGCGCAAACGTCGGATTGTCATTCTTACCCATACGCGCTGTCGCAACTCCGATAATAGATGCCAAAAGTCCTATTGCCGCATAACAAAATATCATAGAAACATTTAATGTTCCGCCAAGGGCAGTATCTAAAGTCGCACCCATAACAAGAGCTGCTGCCATCGAGGCTACATTGGAATCAAATAAATCTGCACCCATACCAGCTACATCACCGACATTGTCACCGACATTATCTGCGATAACGGCTGGATTACGAGGATCATCCTCGGGAATGCCCAGTTCTACTTTACCAACAAGGTCCGCTGAAATATCTGCTGTTTTTGTAAATATTCCGCCGCCTGCCTTAGCAAATAAAGCCAGTGAGCTTGCTCCGAAACTAAATCCCAGCAATGTAGTCGAATCGCCTGTAAGCCAGAATACTAATGCAACTCCTAATAAAGACGAGCCAACAACGGCCATACCCATGACTGCTCCGCCGCGGAATCCACATAAGAAAGATGGTCGTATACCTTTTTGTGCCGCCTCAGCGGTTTTTGCATTTGCAATCGTAGCTACCTTAATCCCTATCTTACCTGCAATTGCCGAAAAGATTGTCCCGAAAATATAGGCAACTGCCATCTGGATATTAGGAAGCGGTGAACCTTTCCAAATAGGCAAAGGCAGAAAAAGTAAGATCAGTAATGCTACAACACTACAGAATTTAGCTAAAACAAGATATTCCTTGTTTAAAAATGTAGCTGCACCCTTCTGAATATAGCCTCCTACTTCTGCAATGCGGACATTGGAAGACGGTTGCTTTTTAACCCACCCATACAACCAAAATGCTAGTCCAAACGCCAAAAATGACGTTACAATAGAAAAAATAATAAATGCTGTTGAATCCAATGTAATTCACTCCTTTTGATTTATATTTTGAAATCATCGGTGTTGCCACCGTAATGTCCCTTTTACTTAAATCTATTAAATCAAATTAATTTTTTCTGTTTCAAGCCATCCCTATTATTATATGCAATCCGGTACAAAAATTCAAATACTATCTTTATATTTAAGCGTTAAAATTATAAGTCTTAATACAAACTTAATGTTCTAAATTATACCCCTGCTGCATATACGTAAAACCACCTTGAAATACGACAAACGAATTTCAAGGTGCTTTAAATATATTCACTAATTCTTACTTAAATGACCGCAATCTAAATCTTAAATTTATTTACCTCCAAAGCCAGCTGTTCGGATACATCAAGATTAATCTTAGCCGCTTCTCCAATATCGCCAACATTAACTGATAAGTCTACTGACATCTCCGAAACATTAATCACACCTTTGGCACAATCTTCGGCTGCCAGATTTACATCTTCGACTGCTTGGCGGATATGATCTATTTTTTCCTGCAAATTACTTGACTGCTCTGCAAATGCTTCCATCATATTGTGCATGCTTCCGGCATCATTGCTATAATTTTCACTGATGCTTACTAAATCGTTAAAGCCCTGCATTGTCATCTCATTTACAAATTTCAGCATAACTCCGGCTTCACTTGCCAATTCATCGACTGCCAGGATAACCTCCCCGCTGACTGCTTGTATTTCTTCCGCAGCCTTTGCAGAATTCATTGCAAGTTTACCGATTTCATCTGCTACAACCGCAAAGCCTTTGCCGGAATCGCCTGCTCTGGCCGCTTCAATACTAGCATTTAATGCCAGCAGATTTGTCTGTTTCGTAATATTAATAATATTATTCGTCAATCCTGTAATTCTTTCAACTGCTTTTGACTTTTCTATTTTTTCATTCACGACTACTGCCATTTCATTGGCCTGTTCACCAATGACTGCCTTCGCCTTTATCGCCTGTTCTCGAACTGTTCCCGCATTCTTCTGGATAGTATCAGAGAAATTATTGCCTTCGACTGCATTTGTATATATTTCCTGAATAAAATTATAAGTATCGCTGATTGAAGTATCAATTTGATTAATTGACGCTGTAGTCTCTTCCATTGCAGCACTCATTTCTTCCATTGTTGCAGAAACATCTTTGATTTCAATATCTGCTTCACTTAGATTTTCTGCTACCTGTTCTGAAGTCCGGCTTAACTCACTTGCCTCATCGGAGATATGAATCATAATTGTCCGAATATAATTTAAAAGTTCATTGATATTGTTAGCAATTAATTCTAACTCATCACCGGAATTTATTTTAATGGTTTGGGTTAAATCGCCTTCACTATTAACCAAATCGTATATTTTGCTATCTACCTGTTTCAGTTTCTTAACAACGCTGCTTACTATTATATATATAATACTCACCGAGAATAATATGCCAAAAACTACAATCATAATAACACTCTTAGTATTATCCTCATCTTGACTTACAACATTTGCAGCATCATAGTCTGCTGCCAATATTGATATAATTTCTCCCTGACTATTGTAAATTGGTGTAAATGCAATAATCAGTTTGCCATAAATCGAATCTTGAATTTCATCAAGACTATATGTATCACCTGCAAAAGCAGATGCTAATTCTTCATAAGAATTTTCAAATACTTCTCCAATTGGAGATTCTTCACTGTCATCTACGCCATAATAAACCTTTTGACCATCGGTATATAAAGTATAAATATATTTTATTTTCGTCCCGCTTTTTATTGCTTTAAGCTTATTACAAATAGAAGCATAGATATCAGATTTCTCATCTCCGATTTTGATCTGCTCTACTAAATCTCCCTCTACTTCTTTGGCCGCAATGACTACCATTGTCTCAGCCTGCTCCCGTCCCATAGCAGTTAAACTGTTTTTCATTCTTTCTTTCAGCAAAATACCCATAAAACCGCAGACCAGAATAATTACTAATACTACAGGAATTAATATTTTTGCCTTAATACTTAGTCTTCTTGTCTTTCTTTTCATCCGTTCGTCCTCCCAATAACTAGCCAGTTCACAGTTGCGCTGCAGCTCCCCCTTAAGGTTATTTTATAAAAGTAATGTCTACTTTTTATTTTAATTTAAAATCGGAGAACAGAAAAAATACTTCTTAAAATGTCATATATTTATTCCAATTTTATTAATCTTCATAATAAAATAATTATAGCAGATTTTCAATTAATTAACAACGTTATCAGATATTATATTTATAATTGCGATTATATTTTTTATATAATTGCGTTTGAAATTCATTAATTAGATTTTTCTCTTGAAATCTTATGTCAAACCAAGTACTATATTAGCAGATAACTGTACAACTGGCGGAAGACAGTGGAAACTGTTGTGGGAATACCCACAGGGAGTACAGTCATAAAAAATGCCGACCGCCTGGGCGAACACATAATTTGTGCCGCTCAGGCGGTTTTTAACTTTTACTAACCGATTAGGAGGAATGAAGATGAATATGTTATCACTGGAACAGGAACTAAAAAGCAACAGCTATCCCGGCCGAGGGATTGTCATTGGTAAATCTGCTGATGGTACAAAAGCAGTAACCGCATACTTTATAATGGGAAGAAGCTCAAACAGCCGTAATCGTATATTTGCAGAAGATGGCGAAGGGATTCGTACACAGGCTTTTGACCCATCTAAATTAGAAGATCCAAGCCTGATTATTTATGCACCGGTAAGGGTACTTGGAAATAAGACAATTGTAACAAACGGTGATCAGACGGATACAATATATGAAGGCATGGATAAGCAGTTTACCTTTGAACAAACTCTAAGAAGCAGAGAATTTGAACCGGATGCACCAAACTACACCCCTCGAATATCCGGTATTATGCATTTAGAGGACAACACTTATAATTATGCGATGTCGATTTTAAAAAGCAATCATGGTAATCCGGATGCTTGCAGCCGTTATACCTTTGCATATGAAAACCCTGTTGCCGGCGAAGGTCATTTTATCCACACTTACATGCAGGACGGTAATCCTCTTCCAAGCTTTGAAGGTGAGCCCAAGCTAATTTCAATCCCTGATGATATGACTGCTTTCACCGAAATGCTTTGGAACAGCTTAAATAACGAAAATAAAGTTTCTTTGTTTGTACGTTATATTGATATCGAAACAGGTAAATACAATACAAAGATTATAAATAAAAATCAAGAGTAGATGAAGGAGTAAAGAAATGAACGAAATCGAATTAAAATATGGCTGTAATCCTAATCAGAAGCCTTCCAGAATTTTTATGGAAGACGGCAGTGAGCTTCCGGTAACTGTCTTAAATGGCAAGCCGGGATATATTAACTTTTTAGACGCTTTTAACGGCTGGCAGCTTGTTAAGGAATTAAAAGCAGCTACGAATCTTCCGGCGGCAACATCCTTTAAGCACGTTTCTCCGGCTGGTGCAGCTGTTGGTCTCCCGCTATCCGAAACATTAGCTAATATTTACTGGGTCGATGATTTAGGAGAACTTTCTCCTCTCGCCTGTGCTTATGCAAGAGCACGCGGTGCTGACAGAATGTCTTCCTTTGGCGATTTTATTGCATTATCCGATATTTGCGACGAGGATACCGCACGCCTGATTAAGCGTGAAGTATCCGATGGTGTTATTGCTCCCGGCTACTCTGAAAAAGCATTGGAAATATTGAAAGCAAAAAAGAAAGGTGCTTATAATATTATTCAAATTGACGAAGCTTATGTACCTAACCCAATTGAAAAAAAACAGGTATATGGAATAACATTTGAACAGGGCCGAAATGAACTCAATATTAATGAAGAGCTTCTCTCAAATATTGCAACCAAAAATAAAGATATCCCGGCTCAGGCACTGATTGATATGAAGATTGCTCTGATTACGTTAAAATATACTCAGTCTAACTCAGTATGTTATGTAAAAGATGGACAAGCAATCGGAATCGGGGCAGGGCAGCAGTCACGAGTACATTGTACAAGACTTGCGGGGCAAAAGGCTGATAACTGGTTTTTACGTCAGTCACCTCAGGTTTTAGGACTTAAATTCGCTGACACTCTTGGCAGAGCCGAAAGAGATAATGCTATTGATAACTATATCGGTGACGAATATATGGATGTACTAGCAGAAGGTAGTTGGCAGCGGGTGTTTAAGGAAAAACCTCCTGTCTTTACTATCGAAGAGAAAAAAGCTTGGCTTGAAAATATGAAGGATGTAACTCTTGGCTCTGATGCCTTTTTCCCATTTTCTGATAATATTGAGCGCGCCTATAAGAGCGGAGTAAAATATATTGCTCAGCCCGGCGGTTCCGTCAGAGATGACCTTGTGATTGAATGCTGCGACAAGTATGGAATGGCGATGGTATTTACCGGAATTCGTTTATTCCATCATTAAGATGATACGTAAAGCTTCCTTTTCTATTGATTAGGAAGCTTTTTTGTACTATGATTGAAATCGTGTGATTCTTTTATGGGAGGTAAGTATTATGCAAAAGTTAAAACCAAAATTTTTTTCCGTCATGAAGACATATACTAAAGAACAATTTATGAAAGACATCGTAGCAGGTATTATTGTCGCAATTATCGCTTTACCGCTTTCGATTGCGCTTGCCCTTGCATCGGGTGTGGCACCTGAAAAAGGAATTTATACTGCCATTACAGCCGGATTTGTCATTTCATTTTTAGGAGGAAGCCGTGTACAGATAGCCGGACCTACTGCGGCATTTGCTACCATTGTTGCCGGCATCGTCGCAAAAAATGGAATTGACGGGTTAGTTATAGCTACCATTATGGCAGGTATTATACTCATCCTAATGGGATTGTTTCGCTTTGGCGGACTAATAAAGTTTATTCCTTATACAATAACAACCGGATTTACCGCCGGAATTGCAGTTACCATAGTGATTGGACAAATCCCCTCTTTTTTAGGCCTTACTATTCAATCAAAAGAGCCTCTGATTGAAACGATAGATAAAGTTTCCGCAATTGGTAAATTTATCGGTACGATTAACTGGTGGGCATTATTAATTGGAGTTGTCTGCATAGCGATTTTAATTATATGGCCTTATTTGCCAAGTTTGTTCTCTAAAATACCTGCTTCTTTAATTGTAATTTTAGTCGGCAGTTTATCCGTTGCTTTATTTAAAATTCCTGTTAATACAATTGGCGATTTATATACTCTGTCAAACAAATTACCGGAATTTTCAATTCCACATATAAATTTTAAAATGATTCAAACTCTTTTTCCGGATGCCTTTACCATTGCTATTCTTGCCGGAATTGAATCTCTGCTTTCCTGTGTCGTTGCAGACAGTATGGTTAGCAGCAGACATCGTTCCAACATGGAATTAATTGCCCAAGGGGCAGGTAATATTGCCTCCGGTTTGTTTGGCGGTATTCCGGCAACCGGTGCTATCGCAAGAACCGCTGCAAACATAAAAAATGGCGGCCGTACACCTGTTTCAGGTATGGTACATTCTGTTACCCTGCTCTTAATCTTAGTCATACTAATGCCATATGCTGCATTAATACCTATGCCGGCCATTGCTGCGATACTTTTTATGGTTGCTTATGATATGTGCGGCTGGCGAGAGTTTGTTAATTTGTGTAAATCATCGCCTAAGAGTGATATTATTGTCCTCGTGCTAACTTTCTTTTTGACTATAATCTTTGACTTAGTGATTGCCATTGAGGTTGGAATTTTATTAGCAACAATGTTGTTTATGAAACGAATGAGTGAAGTGACAGAAGTATCGGGATGGAAATATGCCGATGAGGACGACGAGGATATTGATCCTGAAAGTATTTCGCTAAGAGTCGTACCCCAAAATACACTCGTATACGAATTAAATGGACCAATGTTTTTTGGTGCCGCCGATAAGCTGTTAAATATTGGCATTAAGGATACGACAAATTGTCTGATTTTAAGAATGAGAAGCGTTTCAGCAATTGATGCTACAGCGATGATGCATTTTGAAAAGCTTTTGGAAGCATGCAAAAAGAAAAAGGTTACTCTAATACTATCCCATGTTGCCGAGCAGCCGCTTAGTATCATGCAAAAAGCCGGCTTCGATGAACGAATGGGACTTGATAATTTCTGCGGACATATTGATGATGCAATTAGGCGTGCACAGGATTTGCAACAATAAAACTATAAAAAGCCCTCAGCTTCTACATATTATATGATTCATATAACATGCTTGCTGGGGCTTTTTTTATATTTTATAATGCCAGCTTCTTACCATGAACGACAACAATATTTTTAAGCAAATGAAAGCCGTCCGCTTCCTTTTGAAGCATTTCTTGATTTAATACAATCGTTTCTTCTGTTTCCGGCATTTCGAGAGCAACTGTTTCTGCCAGCTTTTCAGTCTCGCTTGAATTTTCGTTTATATACGATATCGGAACTGTATACATTTCACCGTTCTTTTTTTGTACACTTCTGCGCTTAATTGCTTTACCTGCCTTCATTAGAGCAATTTCCTTTTTCTTACTTAAACCAGTCTTTTTTCCTATAATCATCATAGCTCTTACTTTTATTCCATAGATAATTGTAATAACGAGTAATACAATAAAAATGACTATAAATACTATTTTAAAATTATTATACAAATTTAACTTTGAAGTTAAAATTATCATTCTTCCCATTATTTATCCTCCTTTTCCACAACGATAGAAAAGTTTGTTTCTAATTCTCTCTCTGCTACCTTAATATTATTTAATACTTTCTTCATTAAATACGCAATTCTTTCCTGACTCTTATCAACCTCATCAACATCCTCTTTTAAATGCGTAATAATTTCATTTAATTCAGCAATCATTTGCTGCTTGCTCACTCCGGCATTATCAAATTTTTGTGCATTTGTTGCTACCTGATATGCAATTTCATTGTAAATCATCAATGCCGTAACAGCATTGTCCACTTGCACAATATTTCCTTCCGCCAGCGTGGATAAATCATCCCAATAGTCCTTATAAGAAGTTGATTCATCTCCCGATTTTGACTGCACCCCGATTTTAGAATAATATTCTGCTATTTTTAACAGCCGTGCTGCCCTTTCTATTTTATTTTCAGGTAACCTAATAGAATTAGCGGCTATTTGCAGCCATTTTTTCGAATTATTTTTATTTCCGATATTCTCATAGGAATAAAAATAAGCCAACCCTAACTGATAACAAAATTCATCATATGCTAATCCATTCTCCTTAAACTGCTCTTCATAATTTTTGTCACCATTTCCAACGTCCTGTAACATTTCTCTGATGACAATTGCTTCATCCTCAGTTAGATTATCATCGTCCATTAATTTATTTAGCAGTGCCGTATACGCTTCACTTCTATTCGGCTCAAGCTGTATTGCTTTTTCATAAAAATCAGTTGCCTCCTGCTGTGTAGCTACTGATAATGCTTCTTCCAAATATTTATCATAATCCTGCGTTCGAAGCGATTTCGCCCCAACATCAAAAGCTATCGCTGCTCCCAAGCAGCATACTGTAGCAAAACAAAGACCTAAGAAAACTCCGAGGCGATTATTTTCGCTTCTTTTATACTCAATATCTAATTCCATATAATGCTCTAGAGCATATCGAAGCTCATTGCAATTTTGATATCTGTCCCTAGGGTTTCTTTGTGTGCATTTCATAATAATTTCTTCTAAACCGGAAGATAGACTATTGTCCCAACGTCTGATTGGATAAATTTCATAAGGCGGCTCACTGGGATTATGATTTGTAATCAAATGATACAGCGTTGCACCAAGGCAATAAATATCGGTTCGCTGATCTGTCTGGCCCTGTCCGCCAAACTGTTCCGGAGCAGCATACCCCTGTGTTCCCAAGCAAGTTGTGTCAGCAATATTTTTTGACTTATATTCTCTGGCAATACCAAAATCAATAAGAATCAAATCACCATTTGGTTTTAACATGACATTACCTGGTTTCATATCTCTAAAAATAATTGGTGTTTCACGCGTATGTAAATAATTTAAAACATCACATAACTGCAAAGACCAGTCAATGACATCCTCCTGCGACTGCGCCCCGCTTTCTTCCAGCTTTACACTTAAAGGCACACCTTCAATGTAATCCATAACAATAAGAAAGGTATCTTCACCATCAATTACATCTACAATACTTGGTAAATTAGGATGACTTAATTTTTTTAACAAATTTGTTTCTGTAATTAGTCCTTGTTTAATAATATCAAAGTTTTTCGTTACATCCTTGCGGACCTCTTTAATTGCCCATTGCTTATTTGCTTTTTCATTCATCGCAAGATAGACAACACTCATACCGCCTTGTCCAATTTTGTTTAATATTTTATATTTTCCATCAATAATTGTTCCATTTTCAAGCATTTTTCTTTTCCTTATACGATACGGCTCAAAAGAACCGTAATATTATCCCGCTCTTTACGTTCCATATTCAGCTGCACAAAGTATTCACACTGTTTTTTCATAATTCTTTCATCTGTCATATGCCTTGGATGAAAGCCCTTTAAAAATTCCAATTCACTAACCTTATGCCGAAAGCCATCTGTGCATAGCATATAGACTGCATTTTTTCTTGTTTTTCCCTCTATGTATTGCGGTTCAATTGTCTTAGAAGCTCCGATACATTGTAATAATACACTGCCTCTTGCATCCTTCTCTGCATTTTGAGGAGAGACTCGTCCCAATTCAATTTCCCTTGCAAGCACCGTATGGTCCTTTGTTAATTTTCTTACTTGTTCTTCTATTTCATAGACTCGGCTGTCTCCTATATGGATGATGTAATAAGTTTCTTCAAATATTATCATTGCTGTACAGGTCGTTCCAAGATGTATTCCATTCGAGTTACCAAAGGCGCTTAATTTCACATTTGCCTCCTCTAATAAAGTATTTAGCTGACTCTGAATAAGAGCTGTAAAATTGTCTTCTGCCAAAATTTTAGGAAACTGCTTATCAAACCATTCCGATAATTCGCAGGTAACATAAGTACTCGCCATTTCTCCCTGCGATAATCCCCCCATGCCATCACATACACATAAAAAAAGAACCTTTCCCTTATTTGTATAAGCTTCCTTAATCAGTAATGCATCCTGATTCACATCTTTCGTATTCCCGATGTCCGTATGAAATGCTGTCAATGCCTCCATAAATCATGCCTCCCCTTTTCTTTCATTCTTCTTTTTGTTATAGCAATTGCAAAACTACTATATTCTTCATTTTACAACATTTTATTCTATCATACAACATTTAACATTGTAAATTGTTTTTAATTTTGCTATACTTGTTACTGTATGAAATAACGTAGGGGATATTGTAAATATGTATACAAAAATAAAAAAATTAAAATATGGTTTTGCAGTAATATTTGTATTGCTTTTTTTTATTTCCAGCACAACATACGCTGCTGACACTTCCGATTTACCGGCTGAAATTACTCAGATTGAGTCTGGTATCGTAAAAATTATGGTTTCCTGTGTGGATGAATCAGGTAAAAATTATTATATTCGCCAAGGTACCGGGTTTATTGTCGGAACCTCGATAGAGGAAATGTTTGTTTTTACTGATTATCAAGTAGTCATTCCAAGTGAAAATGATCTTCTGCAAACTAAAAAGGGCAATGGGCTACCTATTAATGCCAAATTAACAACTCATATTCAAGTTTTACTTCCGCCTGATATTACAATCGAGGCAACATTAACCGCCTCTAGTTTAGAGTCAAAGTATGCGCTATTAACTCCCGCTGTAAAAATAAGCAATAGGGAAATCCTGCGATTAAGTGACTCATCAACGATTTCGCGCAAGCAGGAAGTATATTCATTAGGTTATGATGGCGAGCTTTCCATTCTCGGTACAACCAAAGCAGAAGCTCCGGTAATAACATCCCGCCAGTGCGCCATTACTTCAATTGAAAGAAATCCGGTCCAAATCACAACCGATTTATATGCCAAATCCTCTTTTGCCGGTGCGCCTCTTCTTGATAAAAACGGCTTTATCTTAGGGATGATGGTCTATAATGTTGAAAATGACTCTTTAGATACCATACCTGTTGATACTCTAAAAAATCTATTAGAAACACTTGGCATTGGCTATATGAATACCGAGAGCAATGATTATAATGTTGCAACCGAGAACTTGATTGAAGAATTAAAAAATCTTCTGTTAACATGTCAAGAGGATGTCACTTTAAATGAGACAAAGTATTCTAAAAGTACTCTTTCAAAATATAAGGACGCCATTAAGATCGCAAGCGAAGTAATGAGTAAACCGACTTCAACAAAGGATGACTATAAAAATAGTATTGATTCTTTAAATAAAGCAAAGAGTAAGTTAAAATCAAATAATTTTACCTACTATATTGTTGAACTTATTCTTCTGGCAGTCATTCTTATTGTCGCTGCTTTAAATATATCTCAAATTAAAAAATGCAAGAAGTTACAGGCCTCTATTGCTCCAAGCGATAAGCCTTCTAAAAAGAAAAAACATTTAGCAGCCCTTATACATATCGAAACAAATGAGGTTATTTGGCTTGGAAAAAAGGGGATTCGAATAGGTAAGGACCCAAAAGAAGTCGATTATTGCATTTATAACAATCCGGCTGTCAGTCGATATCATGCGGCGATTGTTTATAATGCTGATAACTTTTATATTATAGATAATAATTCTACTAATAGAACAAGCATTAATCATTCCTTTTTAGAACCTGAAAAAGCAATAGAGCTTAATGATGAAGATTTTATTTCTATTGCCAATGTTGTTTTTCAGTTTAGACTTTTACCGGAATCTAAAAATAATTAAAAGTAGTAACCCCGGCATTGCAATAGTTATTTATATGTCTGCAAAGCCGGGGTTTTTATATTGTGGAAACTAAGTAATTATTTCTTCAAGTACCCGTATCTTATATATACCTTTATTGTCTACATAGTAATACGCATACCATTTTATATTTTCTGCGTTATCAAACTGTTTTCTTGTTACCGGATACCTCTCCTCAAAAAATAATTCGTTTCCATCACATATTTTTATACTATCATTTTTACTTCCGGCTAATTTATTATAAGAATATACTCTAACCTTAAATACATCATGACTGTTGATATCATTGTATTCTCTTTATCCATCATTTTATTGTGACAGACTCTGCCCTTAGAAAACTTCCCCTTGTGTTTTCTTTTAAACTGATACATAAATCCCCTGTTCGTACATTTCATTTAGTTTACAACTAAACACGACATT
>CAYPIB010000007.1:35456-55566 GCA_964410675.1 uncultured Roseburia sp. | reverse complement strand
CGCCCCCAATATCTACAATCATATTACCGCAAGGCTTTGAAATATCAATTCCTGCACCAATTGCTGCTGCAATTGGCTCCTCAATAATCGAAACTTCTCTTGCTCCCGCCAAATACGTAGCGTCCTCTACTGCCTTTTTTTCTACTTCGGTAACACCACTAGGTACACAAACTGCAATACGGGGTTTACGGAAGCTTCTTCTTCCAAGTGCTTTTTGGATGAAATATTTCATCATCTTTTCAGTAACGGTATAATCAGAAATAACTCCCTGCCTCAGTGGTCTGACTGCTACAATATTTCCCGGTGTACGCCCAAGCATAAGTCTAGCATCTTCACCAATTGCCTTTATCTTATTTGTATCCCTATCAAATGCAACTACACTAGGCTCTTTTAAAACTACACCTTTACCTCTTATATAAACTAAAATACTTGCGGTTCCCAAATCAATTCCGATATCTGTATACTGCATGCTATAATACCCCTTTCCCGTGGTAATCTATTGTTTTATTATCTTTACTATCTTCTCTTTAACCAAATTTAAACAGTCACTGTTCATATTCTTGGTAAAATTCTTCCATATTAAACATACGAAGATATTATAGCGCAATTTTTACAGTTTTACAAAGGGTTTTGCAACATTTCACAGAATTTTTGCAAATTTAATGGTTCCTTAAGAAAAAGCGCCAAAAAGAAGATGGTTCCTTCCATTTCTTTTGACGCTTCCATGCTCATATTCTCAGAATGTTATTTAATTTATCGGCAACCCTGCCTAAAAACTTTAGCACTTATTTAAAAAAACCTTTTTTCTTCTTTTCTTTTGGGCTTTCACTGCTTTCTTCTGCCGGCGCTGTTCCAAGACTATTTCCCGCTTCTTTATCAAACTGTCTGAGCAGTTCTTTTGCCTCATGAGACAATTTTCCCGGTACTTGGAGTACTAATGTTACATAATGATCGCCCCTGACTTCTTTATTTCTAAGAGTCGGTACACCTTTGCCCTTTAATCGAACCTTTGTATCGGTCTGGGTTCCGGACTTCACATCATAAACTACCTTTCCATCAACAGTATCGATTACAATTTCTCCGCCAAGTGCTGCTACCGGAAAGCTCACCGGAACAGTTGAGAAAATATTATAATCCTGACGCTGGAAGATAGGATGTCTTTGTACGACAACCTCAACAAGTAAATCACCTCTTGGACCGCCGTTTGTACCCGGCTCTCCTTTTTCTCTTATACGGATGCTCTGACCATTGTCAATACCCGCCGGAATGGTTACTTGTATTTTCTTACGGCTGGCGATATAACCGCCGCCGTGGCAATCCATACACTTTTCTTTAATTACCTGTCCGGTACCGCTGCAGTCCGGACAAGTCTGGACATTTCGCATTGTTCCAAACAGGGATTGCTGCGTAAATACCACTTGACCTTTTCCGCCGCACTTACTGCATGTCTCCTTAGAAGTACCTGGCTTAGCACCACTTCCATGACATGTCGGACAAGGATCTTTTAACGATAATTCTATTTCTTTTTCTATTCCAAAGACTGCTTCCAGAAAACTGATACGAATGCTCGTTCTTAAATTAGCACCTTTCATTGGCCCATTATTAGCCCGTCTTCTGGCACCGCCGCCAAATAAATCGCCGAAAATATCGCCGAAAATGTCACCAAAATCTGCGCTGTTAAAATCAAAGCCGCCAAAACCGCCGTCATTTGAAAATGCTGAATGTCCAAACTGATCATACTGTCTTTTCTTTTCCGGATCACTCAAGATAGCATATGCTTCCGAAGCTTCTTTAAACTTCTTTTCCGCCTCTTCATCTCCCGGATTCATATCAGGATGATACTTTTTGGCAAGAGCTCTGTATGCTTTTTTTATTGTAGCCTCGTCGGCGTTCTTATCTACTTCTAACACTTCATAGTAGTCGCGTTTTTGTTCTGCCATTATTTTTTGTTCCTCATTTCTATCAATCAGTATTTATTATTGTCATTTTATACACGGAAAATATCAGGAGGGAATGCTTAGCACCTCCCCCTGATACCTTGCTAAAAAGACTTTCGCCTTTTTATAATTCTCTGTAATCTCCGTCTACGACATCACCTTCCGGTGCAGGACCTGTAGATTCTTCTGCGCCGGGAGCCGGACCTGCGCCTGCTGCATCACCTGCCGCCTGAGCCTGCTCATAAACCTTAGAAAAGAGTGCTTGTGCTGAATTCATCAATTTCTCTTTTGCAGCCTTCATTTCGGTAACCTGATCGTCTGTCATTTCACTGTCTTTTGTTTTTTCAAGAATATCCTTTAATGCTGTAAGATCTGCCAAAACACCTGCCTTATCTTCTTCCGGCAATTTATCGCCTACTTCATCTAATGCCTTTTCAGTCTGGAAAATAAAGGAATCCGCATCATTTCTTGTATCAATAGCTTCTTTTCTCTTTTTATCCTGTGCTTCATATTCTGCAGCATCCTTTACTGCTTTGTCAATATCTGAATCTGACATATTAGAACCTGCTGTAATTGTAATGTGCTGTTCCTTGCCTGTTCCTATATCTTTTGCCGAAACATTAACAATACCGTTTGCGTCAATATCAAAGGTAACTTCAATCTGCGGGATTCCTCTTGGAGCCGGCGGGATTCCATCCAGTCTAAATTGTCCCAGAGATTTGTTGTCCTTGGCAAACTGTCTTTCACCCTGTACAACATTAATATCAACAGCGGTTTGATTATCAGCAGCCGTAGAGAATGTCTGGCTTTTCTTTGTTGGAATTGTAGTGTTTCTTTCAATTAATCTTGTTGCTACACCGCCCATAGTCTCGATCGATAATGACAATGGAGTAACATCCAAAAGGAGAATTTCGCCGGCACCTGCATCACCTGCTAATTTACCACCCTGAATCGATGCGCCAAGCGCAACACATTCGTCTGGATTCAATGCTTTGCTAGGCTCGTGTCCTGTTATCTGTTTTACTTTATCCTGAACTGCCGGTACACGAGTAGATCCGCCGACTAATAATACTTTACTTAATTCACTTGCATTTAAGCCTGCATCCTTTAAAGCATTCTGAACCGGAATTGCTGTTCTTTCTACGATATCATGAGTTAACTCATCAAATTTTGCTCTTGTAAGGTTAATATCAAAGTGCTTAGCACCTTCTGCTGTTGCAGTAATAAAAGGAAGATTGATGTTTGTTGTTGTTGCTGATGATAATTCCTTTTTAGCTTTCTCTGCTGCTTCCCGTAATCTCTGAAGTGCCATTTTATCACTGGATAAATCAACACCCTCAGTTTTCTTAAACTCTGCTAACATCCAGTCTGTAACCTTCTGGTCAAAATCATCACCGCCCAAACGGTTATCACCGCTTGTCGAAAGTACTTCGATAACACCTTCACCAATTTCAATAATCGAAACGTCAAATGTACCGCCGCCTAAATCATACACCATGATTTTCTGTTCTTTTTCATTATCCAAACCATAAGCCAGTGCTGCTGCTGTCGGCTCATTAATAATACGTTTTACATCAAGGCCGGCAATTTTACCTGCATCCTTTGTTGCCTGACGCTGTGCATCATTAAAATATGCCGGAACGGTAATAACAGCTTCTGTTACTTTTTCTCCTAAATAGCTTTCAGCATCTGCTTTTAATTTCTGTAAAATCATTGCTGAAATTTCCTGAGGAGAATATCCTTTACTGTCGATTGTTCTCTTCTTATCTGTTCCGATATCTCTCTTAATAGATGAAATTGTCTTTTCTGCATTTGTTACTGCCTGACGTTTTGCCGGCTCACCAACAAGTCTTTCACCTGTCTTTGTAAAAGCTACAACGGATGGTGTTGTACGTGCACCTTCTGTATTTGCTACAACCGTAGGTTTTCCACCTTCCATAACAGCAACACAACTATTTGTTGTACCTAAATCAATACCAATTATCTTACCCATTTCTTGTCCTCCTGACCATTCTATTGACTATTCTTATTCAACCACTGCTACCATACTATGTCTGATTACAGTCTCTCTATATTTATAACCTTTTAATAACTCTTGGGCTATAATTCCTGATTCATATTCCTCACTTGCAACCTGCATTACCGCATTGTGAAGCTCAGGATCAAACTCTGTTCCGATTGATTCAATCTCAGTTACTCCAAGATTGGAAAGCTCCATTATCAGCTGTTTATAAATCATGCGCATACCATCTGCAAAGGAACCATCCTTTTCTTCATCCGGTACCGTTTGTAAGCCCCTTTCAAAATTATCCACAACCGGTAATATTTTCTCAATTACATTTTTTGCTCCGGTTTCAAACATAGCAGATTTTTCTTTTTCTGTGCGTCTTCTGAAATTTTCAAATTCTGCCATTTGTCGCTTTAAACGATCTTCCAGTTCTTCGATTTGCTCTTTTGCTTTATCTTTTTTCCTAAACATTTTTTTCTCGGCTTTTTTATCTGTTGCATTATCTTGGACTTCTGCCGCCTCTACATCACCTTCATCCAAAATAGTTTGTTCTTCCTCTGGCGAGGAGCCTTCTTTTACTTCCGGATTTTCTGCATCTATCTTATCAGAAACGGTTTCTTCCATAGAATTTACATCCTTTTCCTGTTCTGCCAATTCCTTTCATTCCTTTCTATGTTTTCTTATAAATGGTGTCCAGCTGTTTCATTAGATTGTGTAACGTATCTACTACCTTGTCATAATCCATTCTTTTAGGTCCGATAATACCAATGGTACCCCTTACGCCTTCCTCCAATTCATATGTTGCAGTGACTACGCTGCAGTCCTTCATCGCCTGAACTTGAGACTCAGATCCAATATAAACCTGAATACCCTTTTCCTCACTGCGGTCCAATGTCTCCTGGACCAGATTATTTAAAAGCTCCTTTTCTTCAAAAGTGCTGATAATCTCACTTGCCTTTTGTCCATCACTAAGTTCCGGATATCTAAATATATTATTCGTACCAGATGTATAAATCTCAAGATCGTCTTCCTCTTTAATAGACTCTGCCACGGCATCTATGACATTACTAATAATGTCACTGTGAATACCCGCCTGCTGCTTTAGATTGGAAATCATGCCAAGGCTGATCTCCTCTATGGTACGGCCGTCTAAATGAGTATTAAGCAGAATATTCAGCTTTAATATCGTTTCATCGTCAAGCGGCGCTTCCAGCGGTAAAATATTATTTTTAATAATATTGCCCTCTACTACTACCACTGCCAATAGCTGGTCAACATCAACTCTCGAAAGCTGAATAAATTTTAATTTATTCCCCTCGTATTTAGGTGATGAAATCATTGCTGCGTAATTTGTACTTGCAGCAAGTGTTCTTGCAACCTGCTTTAAAAGATTTTCCAGTTTTTCTTCTTTGGCAAGCAGCATTTCTTCTCTTTCTTCTACTTCATGCTCCCGCTTCATTAAATTATCGACATATAACCGATAGCCTTTATCGGACGGAATTCGTCCTGCCGAAGTATGCGGCTGCATGATAAAACCAAGCTCTTCCAAATCTGCCATCTCATTACGAATCGTTGCAGAACTTAAATTCAAATCCGTATATTTGGAAATCGTTCTGCTTCCTACCGGCTCGCCTGTTTCCAAATAGTTTTGGATTATCGCTTGTAAAATTTTTATTTTTCTTTCATCGAGCTGCATCCATTCACATCCCTATTTTATGCTACAAATTTCGAGCCGTTCTATTTTGTTAGCACTCATTTGAATGGAGTGCTAACATTTACAATATTTAATGTAACACTCCTATTTTGTGTTGTCAATAAAATTTCTGAAAGTAATTATAAAAAAAATATAAAGTACATTAAAATAGAGTAATTGCAAAACTTTTTTCTGGGTGGCGGCTCTCTTTTACACTGCTTGAGAATGCCCTCTTTTCTATGGAAATGAGACCTTAAGAGGTTCCTAAAAGCTGGAAGCCATTGCTGAACTTACAAACGCTTATTTTTAACATATAAAAAGGAATCAATTATTATTGATTCCTTTGCATTATGTATCATACTATAATGTCACTTAATTAGATTGCAAAACAGCCTGTTACTTCTTCATTGATTACATAATAAACTTGGCTCTCTTCTGGCTTCACGTATAATTCTACCGTATCAAAATCTGCCGGTTTCCTTTGTAAATCGTACTGCCATACATCTTTTGCAATTCTTACTAAATCTTCTGCTGTATAAGATTTGCCGTCAAACTGCAAATTAACAATAGCTTTTTCTTCTGATTTATTAGCCGGTGCTTTCTTTGCTGTTTCTTTTTTTACTGTTTCTTTCTTTGGTGCCTCTTTTTTAGCTGCTGCCTTTTTTACCGGAGCTGCTTTTTTAGCAACCTCTGTCTTTGCCTCAGCCTTAACCTCTGCTGATTTTGCGGTTGTTGTTTTTGCTGCAGCTGGTTTTGCTGCTGCTACTGCTTTTGCAACTGGCTTTGCAGTTGCTGCTACCTTTACATCTGCCATTTTTCACTTCTCCCTTCACACGTCAGACCTGTGTTCTATAAAATATCATTATTATATTACTTAATAAGTAATATGCTCCCTATATGAGCCTTAGTTTACTCTATTTCATGGCTTTTGTCAAATATTTTGTCACTATGAAACAATCAAAAAGTAGCCAAGGACAACGATACCTAATACAATTCGGTACCATCCAAAAATTTTGAAATCATGTTTCTTAATATAATCCATTAAAAACCTAATTACGAATACAGATACCAAAAACGCTGTAATCATTGCAACGAGCAAAAGCACCAATTCACTTGCCGAAAAAGCAAAGCCATGTTTTACAACCTTTAAAAGACTTGCTCCAAACATAACCGGAATTGCCAGAAAAAAAGTAAACTCGGCAGCTACGGTTCTGGATACACCGATCAGTAAAGCACCTAGAATAGTCGCACCGGAGCGAGAGGTTCCCGGAAAGACAGCCGCGATTAACTGAAATACACCAATCAGCAAAGCAGTTGTATAAGTGATCTCTGCTAACGAATTGATTTTAGGTGATTTTTTACGATTTACATTTTCCACTACAATAAATAAAATACCAAATACAATAAGTGCAATTGCCACCGAAACGTAATTATAAAATAATTTTTCAAAAATTTCATCAAATAAAATTCCAATAATTGCCGCCGGAATACACGATACTAATATTTTAAACCATAGCACCCATATATCTTTTTTTAAAAATCCGCCTTCTTCTTTCTTAAAATTAAAAGGAAATATTTTATTCCAGAAAATGACCACAACTGCCATAATGGCTCCAAGCTGAATGACAACCCGAAACATCTCCATAAATCTTTCACCGGCTTCTCGAAACTGAACAAATTCCTCCACCAAAATAAGGTGCCCCGTACTGCTGATTGGCAGCCATTCTGTAATCCCCTCCACAATACCAAATAATATAGCCTTTAGAATCTCTAACATTTTTTTGTTTCCTTTCTACTTTGTATCGGTTATCTTCATGATTCCTGCTTTAAGTAATCAAGCATTTTCTCATAGCAAGCTTCCGCATCTCGAAAGCCCTGCCAGTATAATTTTCTCAGTTTATTTTTATCCTTTTCCACACGGCCAAATCTTGGATTTTCTTTGGGCCTGATTACAAAAAGATTACCCTTTTTTTCTTCCTCTTCGATAAACCGCATTGTCTCATTATATGCCGTATGACGATTTTTCATGCTTTCGGCAACGGTCGGATACTTGTGATAAACTAACCTTAATAATCCTATGTGCTTAAATGGTTCTCTTATATATCCATTCTCTTTTGTAAGCACAACAATATTTTTCTTATTCCCATCTGCGAGAGCCTTTTGAATCGGTATGGGATCTGTAATTCCGCCATCCAAATAAAGCTCACCGTTCTTCTCTACATTTCTCGATACAAGCGGCATTGAGCTGGAAGCTCTTATCCACTCAATATCGGTATGCATATCCTTTAACTCAGGATATTCCGCTTTTCCTGTTCTTATGTTAGTTACAACCGCATATCCCTTTCCCGGATATTGATTAAACCCGTCATAATCATATGGATCTAATACATTGGGAAGTTTGTTATAACAAAAATCAGCTCCGAATAAGTCCCCCGTTTTAAGCAAGCTGTAAAAGCTGCAATACTCCTTATCCTTTAAATATTTTACACTGATTCGATATGACCTTTGTCTTTGTCCGGACATATAACTGCACATGTGACAGGAGCCTGCTGAAACACCATAGCAGTTAGCAAACCTAATACCTTTTTCCAGAAAAAACTCAAGGACACCAGCCGAATAAATGCCGCGCATACCCCCGCCTTCCAGTACAAGACCTGCATCAAACATAATTATTCCTCCCTTTTTATTTTATACTCTTCTGCCAGTTTTTCAAATGCATCCAACGATCTCTTTACCTTTTCCGTCGGTACACAATAAGCGATTCTAAAAAACCCCGGGCATCCAAAGCTGTCACCCGGCACTAATGCCAAATCATATTTTAGTGCCTTCTTGCAAAATTCCTTTGCATCTGCTTCTAATGCCTTAGGGAACATATAAAAGGTTCCGCCCGGCTTGATACAGGAAAATCCAAGTCTTGTCAGCTCTTCATATAAAATATTCATATTCGTTTCATACACCGACAAATCCGAAGTCTGATCCAGCACATTAGACACTGCTAACTGAATGAGTGAGGACGGACAGTTGTGTCCTATTCCTCTGGATACCTGTGTACACATATGGATAATTAATTCCGCTTCCTGACAAGCAGGATTTACAGCAATATAACCGATTCTTTCACCCGGAATGGAAAGTGATTTACTAAATGAATAGCATATAATTGTATTGGAATAATAGGCTGAAATTACAGGTGCCTCTACATCAGAAAAAATAATTTCTCTATAAGGCTCGTCCGAAATAATAAAAATTTCATGTTGATACTCTGCTTCCTTTTGCTTAAGAAGTTCAGCCAATCTTTCAATTGTTTCTTTACTATACACAACTCCCGTAGGATTGTTTGGCGTATTGATTAATACCGCTGCGGTTTTTTCAGTAATCAGTTCCGCAAACCTGTCAAAATTAATCTGAAAGGTTTCCGTATCTGCCGGAACAATTTTTAAAACCGCCCCGGTTGCTTCAATATAGGGAACATATTCCGGGAAAAATGGTGCAAACGCAATAATTTCCTCACCCGGCACTGTCACCGCACGAAATGCATGTGCAAGTGCTCCGGCGGCCCCGGATGTCATAAAAATATGCTCGGCCCGATAAGGAAGATTAAATCTGTACTGAAGCGAGTCAGCCACTGCTTCCCTCACCTCATAAATACCATGCCCCTCACTATAACCATGCAGCGACATCGGGTCCATTCCCTGAATCAGCCTTTCAACTGTATTGTCAAACTTTTGCGGAGGCACTACGGATGGGTTGCCGAGGCTGTAATCAAATACATTTTCGTACCCTATTTCCGTTCCCCTTTTATTAGCATATGCTGAAATCTCCCGAATAACAGATTTCTGTTTTAACATTTCTTTAAATATAGGTGATATCATGACTCCTCCTTGAGAATACCGTTTCAATATTCTCCTTGCTTTTCTGTATTTTCCCAATAATTCTGGATATCTTTTATTAATTTTTTAGTACGAATGGCTGCCCCTTTATTTGTTAAATGCAAATACGTATTATAAAAGTACTTCGGTTTCATACAGTAATCAGTATACTCCGAGATCACCGGACAATCTATCTTTTCTTTTAATTCTTTTTCAAATAACCTGTATTTACGTTTTGATGGTGCTTTGTCATGATAGGCAATCGGATACGCTGCTATTACAAGCGTTGCTCCGCGCTCCGTAATATATTGATTCAGTGCATTAATTCTCTCTACATAAGCATCGCCGATGACGGGAACCGTAACATTACTAAGATCTAATTCCGGCACACTCTCAGGACGGTTACTGATGTTGTCTCCATACTCATTATATTGATTTCTCGAATATATTTCATCTCCATCTAAGTTTCCAATTCCATTAATCCAAAGATTAATACACTTTTTCAAATAGGTCGGATACGCTTTCACCATTGCCGGAATATCCTCTGGCGGTATAAATCGATAAAGCTCCAAATGATTTTCAATCGTTATCCATGCTAATTCCGGATTTTTAATTCGTCCTTCATCATGAAAGCTGCTCGGACTTAATACAATCAAGTCTCCCTCTCTCACATTAATCTTTGCCGCCTGCTCATTAAACACATTTCCAACGCCCCCATGCAGTCCCATATTCACAACCGGCCTGCCCAGTGCCTTTTCCATCTCTTCCGAAACAATCCCAAAAGGAAGATTCGAATTACCGACAAGCACAATTTTCGGCTCACTAATAGACTCAAGCCTTTCGGTCTTATCAATCAATGCCGCCTGGTTATTCCCCAAATACTGCGGCATAATAACTCGAAAGCATAACAAGAACAAAAGTACTACCAATACCAAGCATTTTATAAAAAATATAATATTCTTTTTATTTTTAGCCAAAATCACACACTCCCTTTCTTACGTTCTACAAGGCGTTTGCGGGTTTGTTTCTGGTTGGCGGCTTTCTCTAACTGTGCTTTGAAATGCCCTCTTTTCTATGGAAATGAGACCTTAAGCGGTCTCTAAAAGCATGAAAGCCTATGCTGCACATGCTTTTACGCTTAAGGGCTCATTGCAATGTTCAGAAAAACGGGCTTGCAAAGTACCGTTAGAGAGAGCCGCCAACCAGAAACAAATCAACACCCCCTTAGAACTGAAAGTAAATAAACTGCGACTGTTCATACAAATTCCCATAAACCCCAAAAACAAGAATCGAAAGCAGCAGTGCTGCATAAATCATATACCGAAACCATGCCGCCTGAGAAAATATAAATGCTTTCATATCAATTCCTTTATACTGCATGCCATCAACAACAAACAAAAATATCACACCGATTATAACAACCGCAATCACTTGGCTGCTCATACCCATGCTGACAAAGGCAAGTCCAAATGTTCGCTCAAATGCCGGAAAAGCAAATGTCTTTTCGATCATATTAATTGCCTGGGTGAAACTCGGCGCCCTAAAAAATAACCAAGTAAAATCAACAAGACAGAAGGTTATCAGCCTTGTCGCAAACCGATATGAAAAACGCGTCGTATCAACGGAGAATTTATCTCTTACTTTAGCACGGAAAGAAGCTGTCATTTCTTCAACGACCATAAATAAACCATTTAAACCGCCCCATATTATATAAGTCCATTGTGCACCATGCCAGAAACCGCTCACTAAAAATATAATCATTACATTCATATATTTTCGTGCCTTTCCTTTTCGATTTCCGCCAAGCGGAATATAAATATAATCTCGAAACCAGCTCGTTAAAGAAATATGCCACCTCCTCCAGAATTCCGAAACACTCATTGCAAAATATGGACTTTTGAAATTATCGATTAACTTAAATCCGAGCACCTTTGCACTACCGATGGCTAATAAAGAATATCCGGCAAAATCGCAATAGATTTGAATTCCAAACAGTACTGTGGCAATTATTATTTCGACACCGGAAAAATTATTAAAGTTGTTAAAGACTAAATCTACCGTCGGGGAAATATTGTCGGCAATGACCATTTTGGAAAACAGTCCCCATGCCATCATTAAAAGTCCTGAGCGAACTCTGTCCGCATCAAACCTGTGTTCTTCATCAAACTGATGAAGGAGCTGCTTCGAGCGTCCAATCGGACCGGCAATAAGCTGGGGAAAGAAGGATACAAAGAGTGCATATTTCAATATATTTTTGGCCGCCTTCATCTCGCCCCGGTAGACATCAATGGTATAGCCCAGTGCTTGAAACATATAGAAGGAAATACCAACCGGCAAAAGTATATCTATTCCCGAATACTGTTTATCCTGTCCTAAAACCGCATTTACCCGATTGAGATTTTCAATAAAAAAATTAGAATATTTGAAGAAAAACAAAATAGCCAGGTTTACGACGATAACCCCGGCTAAACAGGCTTTAGCAGACCCCTTTTTTCCTTTATCCCGGAGAGCTTCTAAGAAGATTCCTCCTAAATAAGTAACGAAAGTCGAGCCTGCTAATAAGATTGCATATTTGGTATTCCATTGGATATAAAAATAGTAACTTGCCGCTAACAGCCAAAGATTTTTAAGCTTCTTTGGTACTATAAAGTACACAAGTACCGCCAACGGGAAAAATATAAGATAACTGGTTGAATTAAACAGCATTCCAATTACCACTCCTTTTTTTCAAAAATTATCTGGATTTTAGTTCCCTTTCCCTTTTCACTCTCCAGCTTCATATCACCATTATGCTGAACTACAATATGCTTTACGATTGCAAGCCCCAGTCCGGTCCCTCCGGTAGATTGTGAACGGCTTTTATCCACTCGGTAAAAACGTTCAAAGATTCTTTCCTGATACTTCTTAGGAATTCCAATTCCAGTATCTTCTACCGTAAAAATCACCTTATCATCCTTTGGCTTAACTGTAACATTTACACTGCCACCGCTATTATTATAACGAATGGCATTATCACATAAATTGTAGACAACTTCCTCAAGCAATCCCCGATCCCCCATAACAAGAGATGGGATTCCATCAAACTTAATACTGACATCGTGCTTCCTTGCATTTACCTGTATCATTTCCACACAGTTTTCTGCAATCTGATAGAGATTTACCGGCTCTGTCTGAAGCTGCTTATCTGCCACGTCTAATTCCGATAAGTGTATAATATCATTTATCTGGTTCAAAAGTCTAGTAGCATTATGATGGATTTCATGAGCAAACCTTGCGATATCCTTTTCCGTTGCCATTCCATTTTCAATCAGCTCTGCATACCCTGAAATAGAAGTCAGCGGTGTTTTAAGCTCATGTGAGACATTTGCCGTAAATTCCTGCCGCATCTTGGCATTTTTTAAAATATCCTCATGCTGACTCTGTATTGTATTCACAAATGGCGCAAGTTCTTTATAAATTGGTATTTTATCAATGTTATCCATATTCTTTGCGATTTCTTCAATCGGCTTTACAAGTCCTTTGGTCAAATAGTGTGTCGCAATAATGCATATTAAAAAAATCATAATTAATAATGCGGCTACATATAACAAAGCTTTTCTTGCCATATACCAGATGCTTTCGGCTTCCCGGCATGTTCTTAAAATATTGCCGTTTTCCAATACTTTGGCATAATAAAAACTAGTTTTTCCCATCGTAACAGAATGCCTGACACTTTTTGCCTCTCCGTCTTTACGTGCCTGCATAATCTCAGGCCGGCCATTATGATTTTCCATTGAATCATTGTCATATTCACTGTCAAATTCAACCAAGCCATTTGAATTTATAATCGTAATTCGCAATTTTTCCAGATCCAATTCCGTCAGATTATAAAATCTTTTTGGATTATCCCTTATATATTCTTCAATGATGTCCGTACTGATTTCTAAATCCGAAATGACTTGATTTTTGAATAAATTATAAAAAACCGCAACAACTAATGCCATTGTTGCTGCGATGGCAAGTGCTACGATTTGAAGCAGTTTCATATTAATTTTTTTCTTCATAGTTTACTCCATAATATACCCAACATTACGTACAGTTTTAATTCTGCTGCCTTCGCTTTTCAGCTTCTGCCGTACTGTCTTAATATGCATATCCAGCGTTCGGGATTCTCCTTCAAAATCAGTCCCCCAAACTCTTTCTAAAATTTTTTCTCTGGAAGTAACAATTCCTGCATTTTGCATGAGCAGCTTCAAAAGTTCATATTCTTTAAAAGTCAGCTCGCAAGGCTGTTCTTCCACATAAACCGCATGCTTTTCATCATCAAGAAGAATCGCTCCCATCGAAAGTAAATCCTTTTCTTTTGTTTCCGCCGTCCGTCTAAGTACTGCCTTTACTCTTGAAATGAGCTCCATAACGCCAAAGGGCTTCGTAATATAATCATCAGCTCCAATATCCAGCCCCTTAACCTTATCCAGCTCTGTTGATTTGGCTGTTACTAAAATAATGGGAATTCGCTTTGTTGCACTTTTAGCTTTTAATTTTTCTACAACCGAAAGCCCGTCTGCATCCGGAAGCATAATATCAAGCAAGATTAAATCAGGCACCTTTTTATCAATGGCTTCATAGAAATCTGTGGCACATTCAAAATCTTCCACGCTGTAACCAATATTTTTCAGTGCATAACTTTCTATTTCGCGGATATTTTTATCATCCTCAACTACATAAATATGAAACATATTACTCCATCCCTTTTCCATTGTTCTCTCTGCCTTTTCATATATTATATACACTTTGACTGTTTAAAACAAGCGAAAATCTTGGATACTTCCGGTTGCCTTAAATACTTCCCACTCCGAAATATTGACAGCATGGTCACCGATTTTTTCTAAATATTTTGCTATCATCAATATATCCACACACTCATCTACATTTTGTTTTTCATCTTTTAAGCATTGTACAATATCACTTTTTACTTGATTAAACAAATCATCAATGATATCATCTCTTTTCGCAAAGCCTCTTGCCGCCTCTTCATCCCCATTAATAAAAGCATCGAGTGCATCATGAATTATTTTCTTTGTTTCTTCTATCATCAGAGACATATACTTTGAATAATAATTAAAATCAACAAAATTAAGACGAAGCACAAGCTCCGCAATATCAACTACATGATCGCCAACCCGTTCTATATCGGTAACTACCTTTAGGGCAGCGGAAATCATTCGTAAATCCTTTGCCACCGGCTGCTGCTTACCAATTAAAAACAGGCATCTTGTTTCAATCTCCCTTTGCATCTTATTTACATTACTATCGTTTCTCATAATATTTTTTATCGTTTTTACGTCTTTTAATCCTATTGCTTCAAATAAATGATCATAAGATTTTTCCACTTCTCTTCCGATTTCTTTTATATCATCTTTTAAATTTGTAAGTTCCTCTTCAAAAATTGTTCTTGGTGACATAATGTTTTCCTTTCTTAAATCAACCAAATCTTCCGGTAATATAATCCTCTGTCCGTTTATCCATTGGTCTTGAAAATATATTATTAGTACTATTAAATTCTATGACTTCACCAACTAAGAAAAAGGCCGTGTCATCTGACACTCTCGCCGCCTGCTGCATATTATGCGTGACAACGACAACGGTATATTTCTTTTTTAGTTCAACCATCAGCTCTTCAATTTTTAATGTTGAAATCGGGTCGAGTGCAGAAGTCGGCTCATCCATCAGAATAATTTCCGGACAAACTGCCAATGCCCTGGCAATACAAAGCCGTTGCTGCTGCCCGCCGGACAGTCCCAAGGCTGACTTTTTTAACCGGTCTTTTACTTCGTCAAAAATCGCTGCACCCTTTAAACTTTCCTCTACAATATTATCAAGCTGAGCCTTGTTTTTTATTCCGTGTATTTTTGGTCCATATGCCACATTATCATAAATGCTCATCGGAAATGGATTCGGCTGCTGAAATACCATGCCGACTTTTTTACGAAGCAGCGTTGTGTCTACTTTTGCACCATAAATATCTTCATCATCAATAAAAACACCGCCGGTAATTTTAACGTTATTTACTAAATCATTCATACGATTTAGTGTCTTTAAAAACGTTGATTTTCCGCATCCGGAAGGTCCAATAAAAGCTGTGACTGCGCCTTTTTTTATGTTCATATCAATCTCTTTCAGAGCATGGTTGTCTCCATAATATAAATTTAGTTTATCTGTACTTATTTTACAGTTTTGCATCGTATTTCTCCTTATTTCATGCGGGTCACATCAAACCGCGCCGTCAAAACTTTTGTTAAAAAATTGATACCTAAGACAATAACCAGCAAAACAAGTGCAATTCCGAAAGCCATGTCATACTGTGCTTTAGAAGCACTTAAATAAAGCTGAATCGTCAAGGTGCCGCCGGATTCCAATATTTTATGCAAAAATCCCATCCCCGCCTTCGGCAGAAGATAGCCGCTTCCGGCCGTAAATAAAAGTGCTGCCGACTCTCCGACAATTCTTCCTATTGCAAGAATAACACCCGTTATAATCCCAGGCATCGCCGATGGCAGCAAAATGGTCCTGATCATATACCACTTAGTCGCTCCCATTCCTAAAGCCCCGCTCCGGTAGCTGTCCGAAACACTTTTTAACGCCTCTTGTGTATTTCTTGTAATCAGCGGCAGAACCATAAGACTGAGTGTCAGTGCCCCAGTTAGCAAAGAGTAACCAAGCTGCAGCTTCATTCCGAAAAACACCATACCAAAGAGACCAAAAATAATAGAAGGAATTCCCGCTAATGTTTCTGTTGTAAACTCAATAATTTTGACCAGTTTTCCCGGCTTGGCATATTCATTTAAATAGATTGCACTTCCAACCCCAATCGGAGTGGCAATAAGCAGTGTAAGCAAAATAATATAAATAGTATTTACGATATTGCCTGCAATGCCAACTGTCTTTTTGAGACTGCTCGTGACACTCGTTAGAAACTCAAAGTTAATGCACTGATAACCCCTTGCAAAAACGTAACCTATAATTCCTAAAAAAAGTATTACAGAAAAACCGGCAGATAGATAAATGAGGGCATAAAGAATATTATCAACTACTTTCCTATTCATTTTCTTTCGCTCCCTTCTTTAATATTTTGCTTAATAACATATTAATTATCATAATAAAAGCAAATAAAATCAGACCAACAGTAAATAATACCTCCCGGTGCATATCGGATGCATATCCCATTTCGCTGACAATTGCTGTTGTTAAAAAACGGACTGAATTGAATGGAAGCGGAATGTTGACAGAGCTCCCCGCAACGAGCGTAATTGCCATCGCTTCTCCGATTGCCCTGCCAACTCCCAGGACAATCGCTGTCATGATACCTGATTTAGCCGCCGGAATCATAACTTGAAAGATCGTCTGAATATGCGAGGCACCAAGGGCAAGTGAAGCTGACTTTAAGCTTCCGGGAACCGCCCTTATGGCAGATTCACTAATATTAATGACAGTCGGCAGAATCATAATAGCTAATACTAAAACGGCAGAAAGCAAATTAGAACCGCCTGTAAATTGATGTGTTTTAGAATCTTTAAATAAATACAGCTCCAATTTATACATGAGCGGATTAAGTAAAAGCAGACCTAACAGTCCATAAATAACAGATGGCACTCCTGCCAAAAGCTCTACTGCCGGCTTGACAATTTTAGACAAACCTTTTGGTGCTGCTTCTGCTAAAAACACTGCTGTGAATACTCCGATCGGCACACCTAGTACAATTGCCATACCCGTCCCTACAATAGAGGTTAAGATGACATATAAAATACCGTATGACGCTTCCCCCGCCGTCGGCTGCCAAACTGTATGAAATAAAATCTCTGTCAGTCCTACTTTATAAAGCGCAGGTGCCCCACTATAAAGCATGTAAAACGTAATCGAAAAAACAGCCAAAACAGCGAAGAATGAGCAAAGGAGAAAAATCACCCTTGCTGTTTCTTCCACTGCTGACTTAGACGCTTTTGAACTGATAATCGAAAATGCCTTAGTCTCTTTTTTCATATTCTATCCTTAGTCTACTGTAATAAGTCCTACAGATTTAATTAATTCTTTTCCCTCCTCAGACTGTAAATAGTCAAATAAAGTCTGAATCAGTTCATTTTGATCTGAAAGATCTCCGGCTGTTGCCATAACAAATGGTCTGCTTAAGAAATAGTTACCCGCCTTGATTGTCTCCTCACTTGGTTCGACATTATCCAGTTTTAATGCTTTTACTGTATCATCAATAACATCCAACGATACATAGCCGATGGCACCCGGTGTAGAAGCTATTTTTGCCATAACTGCACCGGTGCTGTCCAGCTCCCCGGCATAGGCACAGTTATCTTCTATCTCTAAAAGCTCTTCGAATGCACCACGCGTTCCTGAACCGGCTTCACGGCCTATCACTACAATGGGAGCACTTTCTCCGTCTACATCGGACCAGTTCGTAATCTCACCGGTATATATCTTAGTCAGCTGATCTTTTGAAAGATTTTCTACTGCCGCCGCTGGATTTACTACAACTGCAATTCCATCAATTGCGACAATATTTTCTGCTGCCCCTGCTTTCTTTTCACTATCTTTTAAATTTCTGGAAGAATTTCCAATATCAACACTTTTAGCAAGCACTGCTTCAATTCCTGCCGATGAACCGGTGAACTCAGCTGTGACTGTAACATTTGGATACTTTTCCATAAATGCTTCTGCAACGGAATTTGCCAGCTTTTCCATTGAAGTGCTTCCCGCCAATTTTATACTTCCATTTAAACCTTCTGCTGTATTTGATGTTAATGTTTCTTTGTTCTCATTACATCCTGCCAGGCTTGCTGCTGTTAAAATACAAAGTCCTAAAACTGCACTTAACTTCTTTAAATTTTTTCCCATATCTTCTCCTCATTTCTATCATTATTCAAATTTTGACAGAGCAAATTAATTTATGGATTGCTCTGTTATGTTTTTATCCTAACACTTAAAATTTAAATCAAATATCATGAGCCTGTAATAATTACGTAAGTTTCTTGTAAAATAAAAACAGAGGACAAAAAAATTTGTCCTCTGCTTTACTCGTAAACTATTTTTTATGATCTCTATCTCTAATTTTTTCTTTCAGCTCTTCCCAAATTTCCGCATACCGGAAAGATTTTGCGGTCGGATTTCTTTTTAAAATTCGAAGCTTATCCTTGTTAATATAATTTTTTAATCTATCTTTATAAATAATCTGTTTTTCTTTTATTTGTTTCAGCTCTTCCTTTAGCTGCAATTCACTAATCGGAGACAATGCCTCTTTTATTTCTTCTTTAATACGCTCCTTCTGCTTTTGTGCCACACTGGCAAGTACCGCCTCAATTACCTCAAGGCGCTTTTGCATAATTCGAAGTTCCTCTCTTAAGCTTTGGAATTTTACCAAAATATCCCTAATCTCAAAGGCGGACTTAAAGCTGAGTGCACAATCGGCCGCAAAAACTACTGCCAAAACAAGCGGCGCCGTATGCGTAAACCCCGGTGTAAAAGAGAGTATCCACTGTTCCACCGGCTTATGAAACCCATAAATCATTCCCAAACTTAAAAATCCCCATACAACAGAGGAGCTTAAGCAGACATGCCCCTGGAAATTAAATTTTTGATTACTGTAATCCCAATAACGAACTTTAAACAACGCCTCCATTGCTACTCCGGTAACATACTCTAAGATTGTTGCTGTCAGCATACCTACAAAATAAACCATAACCGGACTGTCTCGAAATGGCAGCGCCGTAAATAGTACACCAATCGCACCAGTTCCATAAATCGGAAGAAATGGTCCATGCAAAAATCCTCTGTTTACAAAGTGCTTATTTTTAACAGAAACATAAGTGCTCTCAAAGCACCAGCCAAATAAACAGTAGAAAAAGAAAAACAACAGCCATTGCGATAAATTATAGGTATACATAGTACCATCACCTTCTTATAGTAAAAGTTCTGCCATATCCTCAAGCATAATTTCAGCAGCCTTCAGAAGCTCCTCCTCATCCTTACTTAAAACACCACTTGGATATAATTTATAAGTAAAGACAGGAACTCCCTTAGGGTTAAATTGTAACACATCTTGGTGTTTTTTCAAGATAAGGGGAAGATTCTCTACTTTTATGGCAGCACTTTGATGCATCGTCATAATAATTCGATCTTTTCTCCCTTTTAACTCTGTCAGATAAATTCGATGAGCGGCGGCACGAATAAGGGAAATCCGCAAGAGATTTTCTACACTTTTAGGTACTTCACCAAAACGATCGATAAGTTCCTCCTTCATCTCATCACATTCCTCTTCATTTTCGATAGCAGCAATACGCTTATAAATATCCAGCTTCTGAAACTCATTCAAAATATAATTTTCCGGAATATAGGCATCAACATTCATATCAATCGTCGTATTAAAGCCCTCAATCGTCTTTTCGCCTTTCAATGTTTTTACTGCCTCATTCAACATTTTGCAATATAAATCATAACCGACTGCTTCCATGTGGCCATGCTGCTTCGCCCCAAGAAGATTACCGGCACCTCTGATTTCAAGATCCTTCATTGCAATTTTAAATCCGCTGCCGAACTCGGTGAATTCTCTGATAGCCGCAAG
>CAYPIB010000007.1:0-35446 GCA_964410675.1 uncultured Roseburia sp. | reverse complement strand
ACTGCCAAGCTCTGTAAACTCTTTAATCGCCTGCAAACGTTTTTCTGCTACTTCTTTTAACATTTTATCCCGTTTATACATTAAAAAGGCATAGGCTGTACGATTAGAACGTCCAACCCGCCCGCGCAGCTGATAAAGCTGAGAAAGTCCCAGATTATCCGAATCATGAATAATCATTGTATTTACGTTAGCAATGTCTAACCCAGTTTCAATGATTGTCGTAGAAACAAGAACATCGATTTCACCATTGATAAACTCATACATAATGCTTTCCAGTTCTCTCTCCTTCATCTGCCCATGGGCAAAGGCAACACTTGCCTCCGGCACAAGCTCTTGCAAACGACTGGCAATCTCATCAATCTGGCTGACACGATTAAATACGTAATACACCTGTCCCTGTCTGGAAAGCTCACGTACAATGGCTTCACGCACCATTTCTTCATTATATTCCATGATATATGTCTGAATCGGAGTACGATCATTTGGGGGCTCTTCTAAAACGCTCATGTCTCTAATTCCGACAAGGCTCATATGGAGTGTCCGTGGAATCGGTGTTGCTGTCAGTGTAAGAACATCAATATCATCCCGTAGCTGCTTAATTTTTTCCTTGTGGGTAACACCAAAGCGCTGTTCCTCATCAATGATTAAAAGCCCAAGATCTTTATATTGCACATCCTTTGATAAGACACGGTGTGTTCCGATAACGATGTCAACCAGGCCCTTTGTTAAGCCTTCAATTGCTTTCCTCTGCTGTGCCGGCGTTCGAAAGCGGCATAACAGCTCTATTGTAATCGGATAATCCTTCATACGCTGCACAAAGGTACTATAATGCTGCTGTGCTAAAATAGTTGTAGGTACTAAATATACAACCTGCTTACCCTCTTGTACTGCTTTAAAAGCAGCGCGGATTGCAACCTCTGTCTTTCCATACCCAACATCTCCGCAAATTAAGCGGTCCATAATTTTAGTACTCTGCATATCATTTTTTGTTTCTTCAATCGCCTGAAGCTGGTCCTCTGTTTCTTCATATGGGAATAGCTCTTCAAATTCTCTCTGCCACAAGCTATCCTCTGCAAAAACATAGCCTTGCTTCTCCTGACGGGCAGCATAAAGCTTGACAAGATCCTGTGCCACTTCCATGGCAGCACCTCTTGCCTTCGTCTTTGTTTTTTCCCACTCTTTACTTCCAAGCTTATTAAGCCTTGGCTTCCTCGCATCAGCAGAGGCAAACTTTTGAATCACATCAAATCCGGTTGCCAGTACATAAAGATTGCCGCCGTCACGATACTCAATTTTCATATAATCTTTTACAATCTTATCTACTTCAACCTTTTCAATGCCTTTATAAACACCTAAGCCATGATTTTCATGGACGACATAGTCTCCGACCTTTAATTCCGTAAAATCATGAATTTTTTCGCCTTCATATTTCTTTTTACGGCGCTTCTTTTTCTTTTTTTCACCAAAAATATCACTTTCCGAAATAACGGCAAAACGGATCAGTGGATATTCAAACCCTGTCTTTAAGCTTCCGCAAAAGACCATAATCTGTCCCGGCTCTAACTGTTTCTCCATATCTTCACTGTAAAATGCCGATAATTCACTTTCCATCAAATCATCTGCTAAACGCTTTGCTCTTGTTCTGGATGCGGAGGCTAATAAAACTCTGTATCCTCTCTTTCGATAAAACTGCAAATCCTTGACAAGTGCCTCAAAACTATTATGGAAGGGACTGATGCTCTTTCCTGACATATAATAATTTTCCGTAAAATCTAACATATTGGTTTTTGCTTCCAGCAGCGAAAACGACGCAATCGGAAAATGCCGCATATGAGTGTATACTTCTGCCGCACTATATAAAAGTTCCGCCTGTCCTGCTAAAGCATATCCCTTTTCCATCCGGTGCATCATGCTTTCTCTGAATTCCAGCACAACTGCATCCGCATGTTCCTGCATCCGCGCCGGCTCATCGACAAACAAAACTGTATCCTGCCTTTCGAAAAGATCCGAAAAACATATGACATCTTTATAAAAATATCGCATATAGCTTTCAAGATTCACCATTGTACCAAATTCAGAGGCATGCTCCTGTAATTCTAAAAAACCTCTCTCCAGCCGCGCTGCCTCTTCGGTTCTTAAATTTTTCCGAAAGACTTCAACAGTCTTTTTTACCTCTTTTTCAATTAACTTAAGACCCGCCTTCTTTTCCTCTGAAGATAAAATAAATTCAGTCGCCGGATAGATTGTAATTTTATCAAGCTCTTCAATGGAACGCTGGCTTAAAGCATCAAAGCTTCTGAGTGACTCTACTTCATCACCCCAAAGTTCAATTCGATATGGATTTTCCTCGGTGAAATCAAATACATCGATAATTCCGCCGCGTATACTAAACTGGCCGCCTGCTTCTACCTGCGGGCATTTTTCATAACCCATCTTAACAAGCTTGGCCGCCAATGCTTTTTCCTCAATAATACTGTCACTTTCCAGATGAATCCTATTTTCCTTTAATATGTGCAAAGGAAGGCACGGAGCCATAAGAGCATCAAAGGTTGTTACAATGGTCAGCGGTTTTCCTTCCAATATCTTTCGATACACATAAATTCTCTCTCTTGTGAGTTTATTTCCATGTATATCAGCCTGAAAAAAAATAAAGTCCTTTCCCGGAAAATACACTGTATTTTTATCATAAAAATGATATTCTTCATAAATATCCTTTGCCCTTAAATCATTATAAGTGACAATAAGCCTGGTATGATAATTCTCACCCAGGCCATACATCATATGAAGTTTTTGAGAATCAACCAGTCCATTTATAGAAACAGCTTCTCCCTGTGTTAATTTCTGTCTGATCCTGCTATATTCTGAAAGCTCCTCCAGACAATCTGTAAATACTTTCACATCTATTACCTCTTAATTAAATTTATTCATTGCAACATCTACACCTTCTGTTATCATACATCCAACAGCATCTGCTGTCTTTTTTAACGCCTCACACATAACCGGCTTTTCATTCTTTGAAAACCGTCCCAATACATAATCAGCCAAATCATAGCCTTTGGGTTTTTCTCCGACACCGATTTTTATCCGTTGAAATACATCATGTCCTAAATGAGATACAATATTTTTAATCCCATTGTGGCCGCCCGCACTTCCTTTTTGACGGATACGCAGCTTACCCGGCTCCAAGCTGACATCATCATACAGTACAATCAGCTCATCCTTTTCATCGACCTTATAATAATCTATGAGTGCTCTTACGCTTTCACCACTCAAATTCATAAAAGTCTGCGGTTTTGCCAAAATCACCTTCTGCCCTTCTATATATCCCTTTCCAATCAGCGCCTTGTGTTTACGCTCGATTACGGATATATTATTAGCATCAGCTAACTCATCTATTGCATCAAAGCCAATATTGTGCCTTGTATTTTCATATTCTTTTTTAGGATTTCCAAGTCCAACAATGATGTACATGATGACCTCCTCTTTATATAGGTTTTTAAAAATTACCTATCAGCAAATAAATAGCATAAAAAGTATTTTACTTTATTTTTAAGGACAAGTAAAGAGGTGAACAAAAAAAGAACAGCAGTTAATGCCGCTCTTTTTTATAATAATGAATTTAGATATCCTCATTTTTTCTCCCAATTTCCTCTATTCTAAATTGATACTTCCAAATAGTACGCAGTAAGACAACGATAAGAGAAATAACAATTGCTGCCATGACTGTCATAAAACCACCTATGATTGTCGTGAAGCCATTCATTCTTAATGCAGAGTTAATAATTTGGGGAAATACACATAGATCTATAATTAAAATTTGTGTGTATTTTTTCTTAATTCGTTTATATTGTTCAATCCGCGTTTCAGCGTCTGTATACATTTGAAACTTACCCTTGGCTGAATCTCTTCTCAAATATACCCAATTGTTCCAGTAACAAACAGTTTCCACATTTATTTCATTCATAAACGCTTCAAGCTTGTGTCTGTTATATTCCTCTATCAAATCCATTTGATACCGATATTGCCCCGGCTCACATCTTTCAAAAGTGTAAAAACCAAGGAAAAAATTTTGCATTGCCCAACCTCTATTTGCCATTTTCTGCAGCCAAGCCTGTTCCGACTCCATGTCGATATAATATCTAAACTTTATCATAACTATACCTCCAGACTATATAATAAATTCATGCTGTTATTTTTCATCTTTTCCCCCATCCATATAGGAAGCATGTAACAAAAGCTCTTCCAAGCGTTTCCGCTCTTCCCCAAAAGCTTCTTTACCCCTTTGGGTGATTAAATATTCTTTCTTTTTTCGTGCCTCTTTTTCTTCACTATAAAGGCGTATCCATCCTTTATCAACTAATGAATTAATAGCTCCATACAGTGTCCCCGGACCAAGTACCAGTCTTTCATTTGTAAGTTCAGACACATCTTGAATAATTCCATAACCGTGATTTGGTTTTCTAACAGCCAGAAGAATATAAAAAATTGCTTCCGTAAGCGGTGAATATTTTACACTCAGATAAATCGACCTCCAATCCATCGTCATACGATATATCTTATATTAAATATATCATATCACGATATATTTTTCAATCATATTCTTATAAATATGCAAAAAAATCAGCATCATTTATTTAAAATAGAATAATGCTGATTTTATTAACTATAAATTATTTAATTTTTATGAATCTTTACTCCGAAAGCTTTGCATCATGTAACAGTTTCATTTTCATATCATAATATGCCGGTGTCATATCCATATAGTGTTTATGGGGATATTCAAAACGTTGTTCTTCTTCCCATATTTCATCAGTAAGCTGCTTATTGACATATTGTGCTAATTCCTGCAATGACTTTTTCTCATAGACAGACTTACCATCTTTGATTACCTGCTGCTGCAATTCAACTGCCTTGCATCCTTCAAAATACCGGATTTTCCAAGGCTGAATCGGATCTACATAGCGGAAAGGCTTGCTCAAATCAATTTCTTCATCATACTTAGCAATCATATCAGCAATTGCCCGGCCTTCGCTGTTAATGATCCGATATACCTTTTTAAGTCCCGGATTTGTTATTTTTTCCACATTTTCCGATAACTTAATACGGGGTTTAAAAACGCCGTCCACTTCTACTGCTGCCAATTTATAAACAGCGCCAAATACCGGTTCCGACCGTGCCGTAATCAATCGCTCTCCAACTCCAAAGCTATCCACACAGCCCCCCTGACTTAAAATAGAAGAAATCGTAAATTCATCCAAGCTGTTAGAAATAACAATCTTACAGTCTGTAAGACCTGCCTTATCGAGCATCTTTCTTGTTTTCTTTGTCAAATAAGCAAGGTCGCCGCTGTCAATCCGAACTCCCTTTAACCGCTTACCCATCGGCTCTAATACTTCCTTTGCCACACGGATTGCATTAGGAATTCCACTTTTTAATACATCATACGTATCAACAAGCAGAAGCGTTGCATCCGGATATGTCTCTGCATAAGTCTTAAATGCCGTAAACTCATCTTCGTAAAACATCACATAACTATGCGCCATCGTTCCACTAATCGGTATCTGAAACATTTGCCCTGCAAGTACCGTTGCTGTGCCTGTTGCACCGCCGATATACGCAGCTCTTGCACCGTATACCGCTGCATCCATATTATGTGCTCTTCTGGCCCCAAAATCCGAAACTGCGCGCCCATCTGCCGCTTTTACAATTCTTCTTGTCTTTGTTGCAATTAAAGACTGGTGATTTATCTGTAATAAAATTGCTGTTTCAATTAACTGTGCATCGATGAGCGGAGCAACTACCGTTATGATAGGTTCATTCGGATACATAATTGTGCCCTCTAAAAAAGCGTAGACATCTCCCTTAAATCTGAAGTTAAGCAAATATGTTAAAAATTCTTCGCCAAATAAATGCAAGCTTCTTAAATATGCAATATCCTCTTCATCAAATTGAAGGCTTTCAATATAATCTACAATTTGTTCTAGGCCTGTAAATATTGCAAATCCACCAGCATCCGGATTCTTGCGGTAAAAAACATCAAATGCCACTCTAATATCTTTGTCCTTATCGACAAAATAGCTATTACTCATCGTCAATTCATAAAAATCCATTACCATAGATAAATTACGACTCATTGCTTGTGTTTTTGTCATTCTTGCATCCTCATCTTTTTCCTGTTTGTTTCTATCATTATAATAACTAAAATAGACATTGTACAAGTATTTTTTTATATTTGTTATAAATGCACAATTCGGCCGGATATTGCTTCTACAAATGCTCTGTCATGTTCCACTAATAACATTGTCGGACGATATTTCACAATCAATTCTTCAATCTGCATCCGTGAAAAGATATCAATAAAGTTTAAAGGCTCATCCCATATATATAAATGTGCCTGCTCAGACAAGCTTTTGGCAATCAACACCTTTTTCTTCTGGCCCTCACTGAACTCCTCAATATTTTTATCAAATTGCTGCCTTGAAAAATCCATTTTTCGTAAAAACTGTTTAAATAGACTTTCCTCAATATGATACTTCTTTGCAAACTCTTTTAGATTTCCGTTAAGCCATGAAGTATCCTGCGATACATAAGAAATAATCAAACTGCTCGCTGCTTCAATGGAACCCTCGGCTTTTATTTCTTCACCCAATATTTTTTTTAAGATCGATGATTTTCCGGTTCCGTTTTTTCCTGTCAGGACCACGCATTCTCCATTATTAATATCAAAAGATATCGGGCCGCATACTTGCTTATCTCTATAAAATAAGCTTAAATTAACTGCCTCTATTACTTTATCCTTATGATACTTTAACGGGATTAATTTTACACCCTCTGCCGATTCAATATTTTTTAGTAGCTGCGACTTTTCTATGATTTCCGACTGCTGTCTGCGCTCCAGATTTTTCCTGCGCATCTGCAATCGTCTGCTTTTTTCACCTACATAGGCTCTTCTATCGAGACTCTTTTCATATTTTTTATCATTCTTATGCCCAATCTTATCTGATTCGACCTTATCCGCCCATTGAGATGACTGTCTCGCCGCCGAAGTTAACCGTTTGATTTCTTTTTTATGCTTTTCATTTTCAGCAAGCTCGAATTCATCCTGTCCTTTCTTATTATCCCACCATGTCGTAAAGTTACCCTGTACTACTTCAATATTTGTCTTATTAATGGAAAGAACATGATCAATACAGCCATCCAGAAAACTGCGGTCATGAGATACAAGAACAAAGCCTTTCTTTTGGTTTAAATAATCCTGCACCACCTTTCTTGTCTCCATATCGAGATGATTGGTCGGCTCATCAATCAGCAGAAAATTATTTTCCTTAGAAAACAATATTGCCAGCATCACCTTTGTCTGTTCACCATTGCTTAAGGAGTTAAAAGGTCGATGCCATATATCCTCTTCCATTTTTAAGAGCGATAATTCCCGGCACACCCTCCAAAATTCATTTTGCGGATCAATTTCATAAAGTATATCGATTGTATTTTTTTGTTTATCAGTAATTTCATACGGAAAATAATCAAACATTACTGAAGACGAGATACTTCCCCGATATTCATACTGACCAAGCAGCAGCTTTAAAAAGGTTGTCTTTCCTCTTCCGTTTCTGCCGATGAAACCAAGCTTCCACTCTGTATCAATCCAAAATGAAACATCCTCAAATATATTGTCATAGCTTCCATCATAATAAAATGTTAAATTATTTACACTAATTTTTGACATAAAAATCCCTACCTTTCCAATTTTACGGCAGGCAGGAATTAATGCTTTAATAAATAAAAAAAACGTGATTATGATCCACGTCTCAATTTATTCCCATTTAGATTATAACCTAAATAGTATCTATTTAAAAAAGAGTGAAATTAAATTCCTGCTAAGCCGACATACCAAACAAAATGACTTATTCGTCACTTCATAATTGATAGTACTTATTTAGTTCATTAGCAAGAAAAACTCTTCATCTTTTCATTCCTTTCTTCACGATATAACAAATCCATTTTCAAACATCTAAAATAATATTACATGTTATTATGCCTATTGTCAATAAACAAAATACCTCATATTTTTAATAAATTTGCTAATTAATACAAATTTAAGTAGAATATTATATTTTATTTCATATTAATAGAAAGAAACATTGACATTATGAATTTCTTGTTCGATAATATAATTAAAAAATGTCTAAATCCCACAGAATAGATACATATTATTTGGTTCGAATGGTTTATAAAAAGAATGGAGAATTCATATGAGCAGCCAAGAAAAAATAAGTAATATTCCTAGGATGATGAATGACACCAGTTTGTTTAGTCCTATTTCTTCTTACAATCATTCTAAGAAAATTTTAGTTGTCGAGGACAACGTTATTAATAGGGAGATACTTTGCCAAATATTAGAAGATACTTATGAAACACTTCAAGCTGAGAACGGTAAAGAAGCTTTAGAAATGCTTGAAAAGCACGGTGAGGAAATCGTATTAATATTGTTGGATATTATAATGCCTATAATGGACGGTTATACCTTTTTGTCTATTATAAAAAAAGATTCCCTATATTCTAGTATACCCGTTATCATTGTGACACTGAATGACAGTGAAGAAGACGAAGTAAAAGCTTTGTCCCGTGGTGCCACAGATTTTATCAGAAAACCATATAGTCCTCAAATAGTCATAAATCGTGTCGCTAGTATTATTAAGCTTCGTGAAACTGCTGCTATGGTTAATTTAATGAAATTTGATTCACTAACAGGTATGTACAGTAAAGATTATTTTTATCGAAAAGCTGAGGAAATTATTTTAAATAATCCAGAATCAAACTTTCATGTAATATGCAGTAATATTGAGAATTTCAGCTTAGTTAACGATATGTATGGTTTAACTGTAGGTGATGAATTACTTTGTTATGTTGCCAATATGTTAACGGATTGTATACAAGACCGAGGTATCTGCGGAAGAATTAACGCAGATGTTTTTGCATTTTTAGTAGAAAATCCGTCTCCTTTTAACAAAGTAAAAATTGAAGAAAAAATTTCCGAACTCAATACGTGGTTTGGCAGATGTACAATAAATATTAATTTTGGTATTTATATTGTTGATTCCCTTGATGTATCCATGAATATTGCCTGTGACCGGGCTATGTCGGCATATAAAAGTGTAAAAGGTAAATTCGATAAGCTGTATGCATATTATGATGACAAAATACGCTTAAAAAAGTTATATATACAAGCGATTACAAATAATATGCAGGCTGCTTTAGATGCAAAGGAGTTTCAAGTATATTTTCAGCCAAAATATACATTAAATTCAGAAACAATCAGCGGTGCCGAAGCACTTGTCCGTTGGTTTTCACCTACCGAAGGTTTTCTTTCACCCGGTGAATTTATTCCTGTTTTTGAAAAAAATGGATTTATAACTGAGCTGGATAAATATGTCTGGGAAGAGACATGTATGATGCTTAGAAAATGTATCGATGATAATATTCCTGTTGTTCCGGTTTCTGTAAATGTATCCCGTACAGACTTGTATTATCCGGAGCTGCCAGAATTTATATTAGGACTTGTTGAAAAATATAATCTGGACACAGAATTACTTCATTTAGAAATTACAGAATCTGCGTACACCGAAAATCCGGAACCTATTATTAAAGCAGTTTCTAAATTAAGAAAATATGGGTTTATTATAGAAATGGATGATTTCGGTCAAGGTTATTCTTCTCTTAATATGTTAAGTGATCTACCGATCGATATTTTGAAACTGGATATGAAGTTTGTTCAAAATACTGCCGATTCACCTGACTCAAGCGGTAAAAATATTACTTCCTTTGTTATTCAGCTGGCAAAATGGATGAATTTAACAGTTACCGCAGAAGGCGTAGAAACGAGAGCTCAGGTCAATCGTTTAAAGGATATGGATTGTGATCAGGCTCAGGGTTACTATTTTGCACGCCCAATGCCAAAAAAGGATTATATTGCTCTGCTTAAAAAGCTATCTGAGAATAATATTATTGAGGTTTAAGCGAAAGAGGAAGGGTTTAATATTTCTCCCCACTCTGCACAAAGCCGCTCTAAGCGATAGACGGCATTAGCAGGACTTGTAGATGGAAGCTTTATAATCGGTTTTAAAACAGTTGGATAGGCATACTTCATATATAGCTCATAAGCCTTATTGCCGTTTGCATAAATATGCGTTATTTTAGTATGATTTAATATTTCACTAAAATCATTGACAACAACATCACGAATAGTACTATCACTTGAACCAACAATGCTGCAGCTTTCAATCACATCCCATATAGCGATGTGATGAGAGAGCAGCATTATTTTCTTTTCTTCTATTGTTACCGGCAGCTCACTTCCTGTTAATTCCGCTATTACTTTCCAAAATCGATTTTGAGGATGCCCATAATAAAAGTTTGTTTCTCTTGATTTTACAGAAGGAAAGGTACCTAAGATTAAGGCTTTACTATCTTTATTATAGACCGGTTCAAAGGTATGTGTTACTTTTGTATATTCGCGCATAACTATCTCCTATTCATCAAAAAGGAATCATCTTGTCAGATGACTCCTTTTATTTTATTCTAATACATTTTTTGCTTTTTCAAATTCTTCCTGTATCTCTTTTGAAGGCTCCTGTGTACAAAGGGAAACAATCACAATCACAATTGACGACACTATAAAAGCAGGGAGAAGTTCATAAATTGCAAATATACCGCCCATTCTTTTTAATACAAGCTTCCAAACAAATACCATAATACCACCCGAAAGCATACCTGCTATGGCACCGTTTCTGTTAACCCGCTTCCAGAATAGTGAAAAGAGCATAATCGGTCCAAAGGTAGCACCAAATCCAGCCCATGCAAAGGAAACAATCGTAAAGATAACACTTTTCTCATCCCATGCAATCACAACTCCTATGATTGCAATGATTACTAATATAATTCTAGATACCCACATAACTTTTTTATCATCCGCTTTATTCTTCTTGAAAATTCCTTCATAAATATTCTTAGCAAATGCTGATGCCGCAATTAACAAATAAGAATCGGAAGAGCTAATTGTTGCTGCCAGAATACCGGCCATAGTAATACCAGCTAGTACTGCCGGTAAAAGTCCCTTTGATAATACAATAAAGATATTTTCAGATAGCGACTTTGTTGCCAAGGCATCCGAAACCGGAAATAGTGAACGTCCCAATAAACCAATAAATACCGCTGCTGTCAAAGAAATAAAACACCAAATAGTTGCAATTCTTCTGGATTTTTTTAATTCCTCCACTTTGCGAATTGCCATAAAACGAAGTAATACTTGGGGAACACCGAAATAGCCCAGTCCCCAGGACAAGGTAGAAATAATCGTTAAAAAACCATATTTTGCCGGTGCTCCAAACTGAGGAATACCGTCAGCTACATACTGTACCCCACTTACATCTACCTGTGGTGAAGCTATTTGAGTGAGAGAAAAATATCCCGGAATTGCCTTTGCATTCTCAATGACAACTCCTATTCCACCGGCAGAATTAATCCCTAAAATACAAATCAGAAGCAATGCAACAATCATAACTATCCCTTGCATAAAATCGGAGGCACTTTCTGCTAAAAACCCGCCAACAAATGTATAAATAACAACAAACAGCGCTCCTGCTATCATCATCATATGATATGATTTTCCAAATAAAGTCGAAAACAATTTACCGCATGTTACAAAACAACTGGCCGCATAGACGGTAAAAAATATTAATATAAAAATTGCCGAAATACTAAGAATAATTTTCTTTTTTTCATGAAAACGATTACTTAAAAAATCCGGAATCGTAATAGCATCACCCGCCACCGCTGAATAACGCCTTAACCGCTTTGCAACAATAAGCCAGTTAACATATGTACCTATAGCTAATCCAACTGCAGTCCAAAAAGCATCTGCCAGTCCACACCAATAAGCTACACCCGGAAGTCCCATAAGCAGCCATCCACTCATATCAGAAGCTTCTGCACTCATAGCTGCCACCCATGGTCCAAGTGATCGGCCGCCTAAAAAATAATTTTCGGAATTCTGCTGTGCTCTTTTTGCAAAATATAATCCTATTCCAATTACCACGAGCATATATCCTGTCATGGCGATAAAAATTCGTAACGTATCTCCTGTCATTGCCCCACCTCAACTTATACTATTCTTTGATAAACTCTTTAACTCTTGAGTAAACACCTTCTCCGTCCAATCCGTACTTATGAATCAGTGCTGCTGCCGGACCGGATTCTCCATATACATCATTCATGCCGATTTTTAATACTTTTGTCGGATGTTTTGCACAAAGTGCATCACACACTGCACTTCCCAAACCACCGATAATAGAATGTTCTTCTACCGTAACAATTTTGCCGGTCTCTTTCGCTGCCTTAATAACCAATTCTTCGTCCAGCGGTTTCAATGTATGAATATTTATTACTTTAGCTGAAACTCCGTCCTCTGCCAGTTTTTTAGCTGCAACTAATGCACTTTCCACACAAAGTCCTGTTGCAATCATGGTAATATCTGTTCCTTCTCTTAAAACTACACCTTTTCCAAGCTCAAATTTGTATTCCGGATTATCGTTAATAATAGGCACCGGTGAACGGCCAAAACGCATATATACCGGCCCATAATAATCAATTGCCGCCCTGACCATTGCTTCTGCTTCAATTGCATCGGAGGGGCACATAACAACCATTCCCGGAATCGTACGCATTAATGCTAAATCTTCATTGCATTGATGGGAGGCTCCATCCTCGCCAACCGTTATGCCGGCATGAGAAGCACCAATCTTTACATTTAGACTAGGATAACCGATGGAATTACGAACCTGCTCATAAGCACGTCCGGCAACAAACATTGCAAAAGAGCTTACAAACGGAATCTTTCCGGTCGTTGCCAAGCCTGCCGCAATACCAACCATATTGCCCTCTGCAATACCACAATTTATGTGCCTGTCCGGATAAACCTTTTGAAACATACCGGTCTTTGTTGCTCCTGCTAAATCAGCATCTAAAACAACAAGATCGGGATACTCTTTTCCAAGCTCCACAAGGGTCTTGCCATAGCTTTCTCTCGTTGCAATCTTTATTACTTCTGACATAGTGCTTCACCTACCTTCTCTAAATCTGCCAATGCAAGTGTACATTGTTCATCATTTGGTGCTACACCATGCCATGATGCTTCATTGTCCATGAAAGAAATGCCCTGTCCTTTTATCGTTTTTGCAATAATTGCAGTCGGCATACCTTTTGTTTGTTTTGCCTCGGCAAACGCACTGCGGATTTCGTCATAGTTATGTCCATCTATATTAATTACATGAAAATTAAATGCTTTAAATTTTTCATCAATCGGATATGGCGAACACACATCCTCAATTTTACCATCTATCTGCAGACCATTGTTATCTACAATTACAACAAGATTATCCAGTTTGCGATGTCCCGCAAACATTGTTGCTTCCCAAACTTGTCCTTCCTGAATTTCACCGTCTCCAAGAAGTGTGTATACACGATAGTCCTTATTGTCCATTTTTGCTGAAAGTGCCATTCCAACTGCCGCTGAAATCCCTTGTCCTAAAGAACCGGTAGACATATCCACCCCCGGAACATACTGCATACAAGGATGACCCTGCAAATAAGAACCGAGTTTACGCAATGTGGTTAAATCCTCTACCGGAAAAAAACCTCTGTTGGCGAGAGCTGAATACAGTCCCGGTGCCGTATGTCCTTTTGATAATACAAAGCGATCCCGATTCTCCATTTTAGGATTTTTAGGATCAATATTTAACTCTTCAAAATAAAGGTATGTAAAAATATCTGCTGCTGAAAGTGAACCACCCGGATGTCCAGCTTTAGCGCTATGAACTGACTTTATAATGCCTATTCGAACTTCGTTGGCCATTTTTTGAAGCTCTAAATTGTTCATTTCGTTCCTCCTGACTACTCGTAGTTTATGTTTATCTTGATTATCATAACATAGGAGTGAATAATTGAAAACGTTTATTCTGTACATTTTTCGGGAATATGCGTAATTTCATTATATCTTTTGCATAATCTCACACTAAAATGCGGCACGTTATCTCTAACTTGCCGCACTCCTATATTCATAAAACAATTCATTATCAATACCGCGCATCCTGCTTCGAACGAAACCCACATGCGTTACCTTTACAGTTAACTCGGCCCAGGCACCCTCACGGCACATGAAAAATTCCGCTTAGTGCTGCTTTGTTCCCAACCTGACACGATTCACAGACATTCATTGCGTAAGACCCAAGCGTCAACGCCACTTATAAAGGGCAGCCATGCAAGCAAAAATCCTTGGCAGAATATCACCCCTGCTATAGCGGATTTCAGGTACAAGGCACCGCTACTGCCCCGGCTGCGCGGTTTAATTAGTATATCGTTTTTTATTAATTTTGTCAATGCTGCTGGTAAAATCCAAATACTCATCAATCCATGTATTTTCTTCTTCCCAAAGTTGCCTAGGTCCCTCAAGCACCTCTCTTCCGACGTACATTGTACGATCTTCTTTTGTCAAAACCGCCCATTTTATTAATGAAATCTGATTATTTTCAATTTCCAGAGCCGTAATACACCTGGGATGCACACAGCTGCCATCATTATAGTAAGGAATTGTATCTTCCTTGGCAAAATAAGTTCTATGTGTATGCCCGGCAATTAATGGCTCTTGATGCCTTTTGGCCCAGCTTATCATTCTTTTTTCTGCCTTTTTCCTTCTTTTTTCATTTTTTGATGCACTTGTAGGGTCCTTTATTCCAATCAGCTCTAAAGGTCTCCATACATATCTTACAAGGAAACGTCCTAATTTCCATAAATAGTCATTGATTATGTCCCCTTGATGACCGTGCACGAGAAAAATTTTTTTTCCATTCTCAATATTTTCCAGCAATATTGATTCCGGAAAAGTCAATCCCGGAAACAAGTCACACGTTTCTTTTAGATTTTCACAATAATAGTTTTCAATATTACAGGTGCAAAACTTTTTCTTTGCTTTTTGCTTATCATGATTGCCATATAACATATAAAGTCTTCCTTCTCGGTAAAACCTGGACATAAGCCAAAACGCATTACTGTGGACTCCAATAATTTGTTTTAGATTTCTATTTTCCCAAAGCTCATCTCCATCTCCAAGCTCTAAATAGGTATAGTTATTCTGATAGTAGTATGTTAATGCGCCAAAGAAAAGATTCTGGTTAGATAAAAAATTATCTCCCCAGTCTCCCGTCCCCCGGTGACAATCACTCATAATAACTATTTTAGAGTAATTATCAAATCTCAGACGCATTGCCCTTTTATATGCCCGCTCCAATCTTGCTATACTCACCACTCATCTTTACCATCCTTTTTCTGGCAGCACGTTTTTTCATGTTTCTTGCGGCCACCATGATTCTTACAGCCGCAGTCGTTGTTGCAGAGATATCTTCTAAATAAACGTATGCCTTTATTTTTAGGATTAAGCCGGCAAATACACGGAATAAGACGGAAGAGTTTTTTGCAGCAAAGTGAAATAAAATATACTTTATCAATTGTCTTACAAAAGCATTGTGTAACATCCTCAAACAATCTACAATTGCGTTTGTTTCTCCACTGTATAATCCACGTTTTAAGCTTGCAGCGCTTTCTAGGCTGTCTGCTTTTTGGAGCGCTGAATATAATTGTTACACGCAGACTGCACACACAAACTTCTTTCTTTTTATATCCAAGTTCATATAAGCCTTCTAAAAAAGCATTTCGCATTTCGATATTAGGAAATGTAATGGATGCCTTCATTGTTAAGTCTTGCGGCCTTGACCACTCGCCTAATATAAATCCAGTCAGCCACCACGTAGTGCCTTCGCATCTTATTATTTCTTTATCGCATTTTTCCAGTAAAAATTTTAACGGAAGCATTTCATCATCAGGAACACTTTCATAAAATGTTCCGGTAAAAACCTTTGGAATAATGAGTAAATTCCGGCGTGCTTTATAAACGCCAATCTCTGCCCCGGTTGTGATGCCGTATTGTCCTTTCCATAATTCTATCAGCCAGTCTTCTTCATTATACCGAAACTTAATTGGTTCGCAGTCAAACACCATATTAAGCGCCGACGCTGATTCATCATAAAACTTACAATATCCCATTTCACGCTGCCAAGGATCTTTTATTGTTGTAAAAATATCCTGGTCGTAATCATACCGATACCCAAAGGGCTCAAGCATACAGTTAATTTCCTCAATCTTGTCTTTTTGGCTGCAGCATTTTACTTTTTTTATTACAAAACGTCTCCTAAGATGGCGTATTAGGCAGCATAGTAAAACAACAACCAGAATAACGGTCAGAACAATTAAGGCTATATACACATATTTCATTGTACAGACTCCATATTCTTTTTCTATAACATATGCTTTTTCGACATAATTCGTGTCTGTTTACGCATAAACTCATTCATAATTTAAATCAAAATATTTAAGAATAGTTGAAATTATATAAGTATTTAATTATTTTTTAAGTTATTCTAAATATCTATATATTTATTGTGATTTGGAATATTTTGTCGAAGAATATCTATTAAAATTAAAGAAAGGAATTTACTATGAATACAAGATTGAAGGAGTTGCGAATAAGTAGAAATTTAACACAGACACAGTTAGGTCATTTGACCCATACAACCCAATCATTTATTTCTAAACTTGAATCGGGTGAATATCGTCTGACAGAAGATATTATTATACATTTTTCTAAATTTTTTGGCGTTTCAGCAGATTATTTTTTATATTTAACAGATGAAAAATTACCTATCGAATTGAAAATATCATTAAGAAAGAATGCTGAAAGCTTTCACACGCTCTGCTATTATTACAGTAGGTTAAACTTAGAGCAAAGAAATGCTCTGTTACTTATGATTCAAACAATTTGCCCTTGAAAACTATTTACTTCATTTTAAGTAGTTTCTAACAGTTACTTTAACTAACTTTCATATATCCAAATCACATCTATTCATCTATGATTATCGGCTTGCCGCATATCTTAATGAAAAGGGGAGACTTTTCGTCTCCCTCTTCTATCATTCTTATGGTAAAATATGACCTGCTGCCAAATACATTCGATACCACTCTTCTCTCGTCAGCATGAATTCGCAGGCTTTACAAATCTCCTCTAATCGTTTTGAATTTGTTGTTCCGGAAACAATCTGCATTTTTGCAGGGTGTCTTAAAATCCATGCTGCCGCAATTGTTGTATCTGATACTCCGTATTTGTGAGCTATTTCATTGATTACCTGATTTAATTCAGGATATTTTTCGCTGCCTAAAAATACGCCTTCAAAAAATCCATACTGAAATGGGGACCATGTCTGAATTGTAATATTGTGCAGCCGGCAATAATCTAATATACTGCCATCCCGTGAGACTGCTCCCTCTGTCAGCATATTGACTTCCATACCGCTTCTTACCATATTAGAGTTAGTTACACTGAACTGTAATTGATTCACTAAAAGCTTCTGCTTATAATATTTTTGTAAAAGCTCGATTTGCATTGCATTCTGATTTGATACTCCAAAACAGCGCACCTTTCCATTCCTTTCCAGTTCCTCAAAGGCCTCCGCAACTTCTTCCGGTTCTATTAAAGCATCCGGCCGGTGCAACAGAAGAATATCTAAATATTCTGTATTTAGTCTTTTTAAGATATTGTCAACACTTAAAATAATATGAGCTTTTGAAAGATCATACAAACCGGATTTAATCCCGCATTTAGATTGCAAGATGAAATCTTCACGCTTTATATCCATCTCATTCAGTGCTGCCGCAAACTTTTCTTCACACTTTCCGCCGCCATAAATATCCGCATGGTCAAAAAAGTTAGCCGATAATTCTAATGCTTTTTCAATAAAATTTTGTATCTGCCTTATCTCCATATCTGCAATACGCATACACCCTACTGCTGCAGCCGGTACTAAAAAGCCGCTTCCTCCCAGATTGATTCGTTTCATTCTTCATCCTCCCTATTCTTAAATTTCATTATCATTTCGTTTGTCAAACTAAAGCCATCCTGCTTGACAGGAATCTCATCTCTGCTAATCCATTCTGCCAAAGAAAGCTCCTCTTCGTCTAAAACAATTTTATCACTGCCATCAAGTGTTGCAAAGTAGCCAAGTAAAAGACTTTGTGAAAATCCCCATGGCTGACTCTTATAGTACTTAATATCTTTTACTTTAAGGCCGGTCTCCTCCATAGTCTCTCTTATCACAGCCTCCTCCGGTGTCTCCCCCACTTCGACAAATCCCGCAATCAGTGCATATTTTTTAAAATCTCTGCCTGCATATTTTGTCAAAAGAAGCTTCTCCCCACTTCTTATTCCGACAATAATTGCAGGTGCAATTTTAGGATAAATAGTATTTTTACAATGACTGCAATAAAGCATACGTTCCCGATGATCTTTTTTCGTCTTGTATCCGCACTTGCCGCAAAATTTATTTGACTCATACCAGATACTCAAATGATACCCTGCCATACCTGCAAATGCCAAATGCTTTGGATTATCTTTTCGAAAGACTCCTTTATCGATATAAGAAAAACCCGATGCACTTAATGCTTCTTCAGGTATTCCAAGAAAGAACAGCTCGTTATCGATTCGAAATAAGTAAATATAGTCTACCGCTATTTTAATTTTTTGAATATCTAGAAAAGTAGGATACGTGATTTTATCCTCCTCTTCTTTCATAAAACATTTATCTCCGTCGAAACATAAAATTAGACTATTAGATTCAGGCTTGCTCTCTTGATACTCATTATAAAATTTACTCGGATTAATTTCCTGTATCATAAACTTTTTTCTCCATTTCATTCTGCTTATTTATATTATAATAGTCTAATATTATATTTTCGGCAAATGCATATTATAATTATTGCCGCTATGCTGTCTTGTTCTTTCAAGATAGTTTTCCTATAATAAGCTTATAATATTTATTATTTTATCACAGGAGGAATTTATAAAATGGAAATGAAACATTCTCCACTTTTTAAAAATATTAAGGAAGAGGAAATTTCTTTCATACTGAAATGTCTTTTAGCTAAGAAGGATACGTTCCTAAAAAATGAATTTATCTTTCATGCAGGAAATCACATAGATGTGATTGGACTAGTCCTCTCCGGAAGTGTTTATATTATTAAGGAAGATTTTTGGGGAAACCGAAGTATTTTATCAGAAGTAGGGCCAAACGGATTGTTTGGGGAATCCTTTGCTATCTCTGACATGGACGCACTTGATATCAGCGTGATTGCCGCAAAAGATACACAGGTTTTATTTCTCGATATAAAAAAAGTAACAACCTTATGCTCCTCTGCCTGCCAATTTCACTCTCGTTTAGTGCAGAATCTTTTACTGATTCTGTCAGCTAAAAATCGAATGCTTACAAGGAAAATGGAACACATTACAAAGCGAAGTACAAGGGAAAAACTCTTGTCTTATCTCTCGGATCAGGCAATAAAGTCTAATTGCTCAAGTTTCGAGATTCCTTTTAATAGAAGTCAGCTTGCTGAATATTTATCTGTTGACCGAAGTGCAATGTCAAACGAGCTCTCTAAAATGAGAAACGAAGGGATTTTAGAATTTAAGAAGAATAAATTTATACTAAGGCAGTATGAAAAAGATGAGTTTTAATTGCATATCCGAAGCTCATTTCTGGGTGGTGGCTTGAATGGCAGCTCTCTTTACGATTAAGGGCTCATTGCAATGCTTAGAAAAACGGGCTTACAAAGCACTGGTAGAGAGCCACCATCAAGCGGCCACCCAAAATGAGTTTCGTAATTATCCATTATAAGTACTTATAAAATAATCCGTGTTTATTACAGTACCAAAGCAAAGTTCCGTGACTTCGCTTCGGAATGCGAATCTGCATACTCCATTCTGGATACTGTTTAAAAATTTGTAATTTGTCACCTGTTGCGAATGCTGCAAATGAAATATAATGCTCTTTTGTCATTTCATGATTCGTCGTCACAAACCATTCATCCTCGACTAAAGAAATATCCACATCATTGTTTTCATCTGACTTTTGCAGCTTTTCTGCCTTGAGATTTTTGCCGCAGCAGGAAATCGATGCTTCGCCAGTGGATAAAATTAAATTTCCACAGTCTGAGCATACATAGTATTTTGTATTTTTCATATTCCCTCCGATTATATCATTTACTTCTAAATCACCGCTTAGGAGTTGATTCATATTAATTCCAAGTAAATGAGAGAGTTTTAAAAGCAGTGAAACGTCAGGACAACCGAGTCCCCTTTCCCATTTTGAAATTGTTTTGTCACTAATATGCATTTCATCTGCCAGTTGACGTTGTGTTATTCCTAATTCTTTTCGTGCCGAAAAAATTATATTTCCGATTTTCTTGTAATCCATATGATCACCTCCTAGCTGCAATTGTAAGGGAAATATTTTAATTACTCAATCTACGCTTCGTAGAGTTTATTTTACTATATAATTTATTTTAAAGATATATTTAACGAAGGAGCGCAGAAAATGTCTGCCGGCCCGCTTTTCTATCTACGGTAAGACCAACATCTTTTTGAAATTGTTCTACACAGTCTCCTACAATTTCAGTAAAATTCCCACTAAAATCTTGACAATTATATCCATGAACAAATAGTAAACCTTCTAAACACTGTATAAGCGAACCTTTGTTTCCTTCTTTTTGTACTCCAATCTTGTTAAAAAATGATTTTGATACTCTTCCGGTTTCTTTCAAATTCAAGGAAAACTGCATTTTTTTAATCATATTTCTTTTTGATTTTTTACCCCACGCACCATCTACTTCTGTTCCAACCCACGCCTGTAAAATTTTAATATTCTGTTTAGTCACTTCCATCGACGTTTTTTCAAAAGCAATTTCTACTTTTTCTTGATCCCATAATTTGATAAATTTATCCGGGGTTCCATATACATTTTTAAGCTTTGAAGCAGTACTTCCCCAATCCGGAAGCTGAAAATGAAGCTTATCCACAAATGTTTTCCACGAGCCGCCCCATTCCAGACCTAAACTTTGTCCTATTTTTCCTACCGTAGTAAAAAAATCGTCCGTATCAACATATGCTCCTTTTCCATCGTTCCGATAAAAATCAAAAGCAACTCCCCATTGATGCATAGAGCTATATGTGTTTCCCCTGGCATTTGTAACAATGCTGCCCTGTATCGTCCGTCCCTTTGCATATAGTTCATCCTGTTCTTCTACAGTCCGCATACATTCTGATATGCCAATACTAAGTCCCTGTTTGTCACAAGCATCTAATAACTGCCGAATTTTCTTTTGAAGCTGAGGATGCAGCGCCTCAATTTCTTTTGCCATTATTCTTCCTCCATTTTAATTTTATTATTTATTTTACCTTTTAAAGCCGCTATATATTTTTGCAGCCATATTGGAACCGGTGCTCCCATGCGGCCTGCATTTTCGACGATGGATAACAATTCATTGAGTATATACCATACTGTCGAAAGAAGTCCGAACATTGCTACAACAGGCATTTGATATCCTATTTTTTCACCGGCACTCTTAATAATATAATCCAATATGATGCAAACTGTGATTACACAAACATATCCAAACTTCTTATATATACCTATCCGTCCCTTTTTAGAATTCCATCCATATTCGGGATTTTCGGGATTGATTAATGCTTCATATGCGCTTGCGCCATACCCGGTTGCATAATCAATAATCATACAAATAGCCAGAATAACCAGTAACGGAAATAAAATTCCAAGTCTTGCAGAAAACCATGCTGCGACTCCGGTTAGTATAGCTTGAATAAAGTAATATGTTTTTTCCATAAGCCCTCCTTTCTGCTTTGGCTGGGTGTGTTGTTGTGAACTAGCGGATAAATAGTAATTTATCCGCAAATACATTGCGAGTTAGATATACACTTGTAGATGTTGAATGTAATAAAGCTGTTCAGAAACCTTTTGGAACTGTATACAATGGCCAAATCTCTTTTTCAGATATTCCTAGTGCTGGTAAACGTTTTATTATTATCCCCATAGGAGCCTTTATGAAAACGGATGGAAATTATTGTGCAACAATTGGGACATGGCAACAGTCCTATGTAAGAGTTGTAGGACAAATTCAATCAACATATACTGTATTTTTACTTGAATTTTATACAGAAAATTAATTATTTACTTCTTTCGTTAAATCGTAAGGATAAATAATCATTATCGTATTATGTGAAGCTACAACCGTATTATGGATTCTTAATTGTCCTCTGTAACATTAAAACTGATAATATCTCCACTTATTACAATCCCTGTCCCAATAGCAAAGCTTTAATCGGAATTTGGTGATAATGCCGGTTTAGGAAATCCTTCCGCAATAGTAGTGTAAGTTATATGTGCAGTAGTCGTTACAACTGTGAGTTGACATATACAGAGATCACCTCTTTTTATAAAATAGATAGGATAACCCGTAGTTCCACCTGTGCGCAATGGATCTAATACTGCCATTTTAACGGATTATTATTCTCAAATAGAACTACTGATACAGGGTTTTTATTTGCAACCAACTATACTGGAAACCAGTCATTGACAGGACAAATACTAATCATTTAGTCAATATGGAAATATTTAATTTAGAGTTCTACTTTTCAAATTATAGACTAATTCGCATAATAATCAAATTGCATTAATGCGCTACTACATGCTCCTCCTGCTTGCTGAGAAATATTACCCTGTGAAGTAGCGGCACATGAAAAAAATCCTGCTGCATTGTCATTATATCTATGTATTATTCCCGCGGCACCTCCGTTAGGTCGATATCTTTCGGGAATAGTGATAAATGTTGCATTTCCTGGAATCGCAGGACTTATGGTGCAGTTAACTATAACACTTACCCTCTTTGTAGCAACATGATAGATACATTGCTGTTGTATTATTGTTACACCGCTAAAAGGCACTAAGTTAAATCTTTCTATACCAGATAAATTACTATTTATCGCACCAATCTCTTCCTTTACCAGCTTAGCATCTGCCACATATCCGGTTTCCTGTACCCCCGATAGCTCCGCTTTCGTAGATATTATCTTACTTTTCTCTATTCTTTTGCCTACTTCCCCATTTAAGGCAATAATTTCTTCCTTTACCAGCTTTGCATCTGCCACGTATCCGGTTTCCTGTACCTCGGCAAGCTCTGCTTTCGTAGATATTATCTTACTTTTCTCAATTCTTTTGCCTACTTCCCCATTTAAGGCACTAATTTCTTCCTTTACCAACTTTGCATCTGCCACATATCCAGTTTCCTGTACCCCCGTAAGCCCAGCTTTTGTAGATATTATCTTACTTTTCTCAATTCTTTTGCCTACTTCCCCATTTAATATACTTATTTCTTCCTTTACCAACTTTGCATCTGCCACGTATCCGGTTTCCTGTACCCCGGCAAGCTCTGCTTTCGTTGATATTATCTTACTTTTCTCAATTCTTTTGCCTACTTCCCCATTTAAGGCACTTATTTCTTCCTTTACCAACTTTGCATCTGCCACATATCCATTTTCCTGTACCCCGGCAAGCTCCGCTTTCGTAGTAATAATCTTACTTTTCTCGATTCTTTTGTCTACTTCCCCATTTAATGCACTAATCTCCTCCTTTACCAGCTTAGCATCTGCCACATATCCGGTTTTTTCTACCCCCGTAAGCTCCGCTTTCGTAGTAACAATCTTACTGTTCTCAATTCTTTTGGCTACTTCTTGATCTAATATTTCCATATTTTTATTTTGTACCGCTATATCATAAAACTCCTCAAGAAGCGGCATCGTTAATCCTATATTTTTTGTTTGCTCAGCCATTTTCTATTTCTCCATTCTTTATATTTTGATGTTAATATAGTATTTTTCTTATGCCTGTCATTTTAAGTTACTTTAATGCAAAAACCTCTTCCCTAATTTCCATATGGGTAAGCTTACTTAATTGTCGATGCGTATACTTTCCAAGTATCAAATATTGATTCCACAAAATTCCATAATCAAGAACTAAGTTAACAGGAAGTACTTTTTTTAGCATTTGCTCTACTTGTTCGTACATACTTTTAGCTTGTAAACCTATTCTTACTTTTACAATTCCCGGCTGCGGATAGCTAACTTTATAGCATCCTTCGCCGCAAAGTGTTTTTAAACTGTCAAGAAGACTAACTTTAGTATAGGGCATCTGGGAATTAAAATAGCTCAACACTACAAATTTTCTATCCTCTAAATTATACTGAGGATTTACTGTAATACCGAGCATCTTTTCATAATATGCAATTCCTTTTTCATCACACCGATTTATATAATTTGTATTTAGAGTCCATTCCATTGCTGTATGTAGATCACTGATTTTAGGTGTAATTCGACTTATAATAATCTGTATCTCTTTGATTTCACGCATAAACTCAGGAAGATAGTTTTCTAATCTAATTTCTCTGTCCATATTTACCCCCTGACTAGAATCTGATTTAGAGTCAGTTGTTTATTAGAAGTTTGTCCGTCTATCATAACAACGCTGACATCATAAACCCCCTCTAAATTTAATATTCTTGACTCTACTTGTGCTCTTTGCAGCATAATACCATTCTTTGAATCCGCCCACTTTTTATTTAGTTCCAAAAAGTAAGTATCAAGCATTTTATTATATGCTTCTTCTATATCCTTCCACTCATAACCCTCTCTATATGTAATCTCAAATGTAATTTCCGGTATATATGCTTCTACCCCTCTTACATGACAAAAATGTCCGATTGGGGCAATACCAACACCATTTCCTGTATCTTCAAGCGGGTCGACTTGTCTTTGAACCTCTTTTACAAGTTCGTCTGAAGGAACCGTATTGTCTGAGTTAATAATAACTAACTTTACATTCATAGGTATCTGTTCATCCTCTGCATTCGTATGCGGAAAAACCTTTACTCCGCCTACTCCCACTATCTGATTAATTTTTTCTTTATAATCATCAATGTTGCCGCCAAATGCTTCTGATTCAAAGGAATCCAAATATCTTTTTCTAAAATCCTCTGTCTCTTCCTCATTTTCGCCGGGTATAAGCACCTCCGTAACAACAGCACTGGAAAGACCCGGTACATGACTGACTGCAACAAGAGAGCCTAAATATCTGTTACCAATTGTTCCCTTTTCATCACACTCGGCCTTATAAATACCTTCTCCAAGGCATTCTGTAATCGTATAATAATACATTTCATGAGAAAATCTTGTCCCAATAGGGATTTCTGCCGATATCGGCAAAGTCTCCAGCTTTAAAATAGCTTTTGTAGCAGCGCGGGGCACAATGCCTCTTTCCAAAGCCCTAAGTATTAAGTATTCCCTGGCGGCGGTACTGCCAAAGCAGTCTTTTAGCATTTCATCAAGCATTTGATAAATGACTGCCACCTCTATGACCGCCGGTGCTAATGCATCATAAATAATGCCTCCCTCCCGCTTATCATATTCACTGGGGATTCCTTCTAATACATCATCCATAATGGCATCAAATGTATAATCTTCAAACATTGTCTTCCTCCTATTCTTCTACTTCCAGTTCCATGCCTTCTACCGTTCCAAAGACTGTCTCTACGTTAAAGGTGATATGGCATATGCCTCTTTCACGTTCAAACTCAAAGTTTCCCGTACCGGTAATCCGGTCATCTTCCAAAAGCGCTTCTGTTATTCTATCTTCCAGCTCTGTCTCCACATAATCCGTTTCCTCTCCAAATAAGTCTGCTAACTCAATTCCATAGTCATCCGAGTAAATCAGATATTGGAATCGCTCTGTGTGAATCATATGATAAATTGCCTGCCTAACCGCATCAATTCCATCGACATTTCCAATAATACGTTTTGTATCAAAATCAATTTTATAAGTTAGTGACGGCTCAATCACTTCTTCAAAATCTTCTTCATATTCCTCTATTTCCGGAATCATACTGCACCTCCTTTTCTATACCTTGTCCAGAATAATAAACTCCTGTCCTCCGGCTTTCTGTATCATGCCTACCTTATCTCCAATTACAAGAGCATTATTTATTGTGCATGACTCTTCTTTTCCATTTATTGTTATTGTTGATTTGTAATTTTGTACATTTCTTGTCATAATTAAAAAATCCGCTGTCAACACAACTTTTTTGTCCAGGTCAAGCTGTATCATCAGTGGATTGGTTGAGAGTACCGTACCATATACTAAATCCGATAAACTTTTTGCATTCATTTGATTTTTTGCTATTTCTTGAATAGCCCCAAGCATACCCATAAATTTTCCTCCTAGTAAAAATAAATATTACCACGTAAATCTAAATCCATTGAGTGATAATTCTCGGTAAAATTATGCACTACCTTTTCACACATCATATAATTTTTTAATATCATATCGCCTAAATTCAGCTTTACAAACACACTGCTTCCTGCTCTGACTTTAACAGAGCCTTTCACATTTTTTAGGCTTAACGATTTTTTCTTTTTATTATAATATTTAAGTAATTGATCTGCCTTTGCAGCACAGCCCTCATCATTATCTTCAGTCCCCAAATATTGCAAAATTCCCCACTGTCCGAAGGTTGCACTGTCCTCGGCAATAAATATTTCTCTGACACCAGTCTCTTTATTGTCAAAAGTAAGCTTTATCTTGTTATATGTCTCAGAATCAATACTGGTTTCATAGTCAAAGCCCTCGGCCTGTGAAATATCTACCAAAATGTTCGACTTCATATTTGCGATATTTTTTAAGGTTATGCTTCCGTAATCATCATATAATACCGTTAAAACGCCTGTGTTTGTCAGTGTTTCATCCTGTGCATTTTGAATCATATCAAAAAGCGTCTGGTTACTCTCCAGACGCTTTGCAATATTATACCCGGGATCTTCTATACTCCCGACCGTTAAATTAAAGTTAGCCGCAATTTTATGAATCACACCGGCAACCGATAAATTTTGATACATCATTGTATCTTTATTTTTCAAATACCTGAGCTGGTCATACGCTGTAATTTTTAAAACATTGTCGTGTCCTAACTTAATACAGAAAATATAACCTTTAAACATTTTCTTGCTGTCAATTTTAAAGGTTACCATATCCCCCTCTTCAAAATTAAATTTATCTTTATCTTTATAAACATCAAATTCAAGCTTAGAGGGACTGCCTTTTCTTTCTTGCGTCAGCTTTACATCCGATAATACAAGGGGAATACATACTTTATTTTTATGATAAATTTTTAGATTTACTTTCATTTTATTTTCCCCTTTACCCAATAATTCAAAGCCCGGTCTTTGGCACGGGCGCGGGCTTTTTTGATTCCTTCCGGAGTCGGATTGTCCCGTGTTTCGGATTTAAATAATTTTCTGATTTTTTTAGCAACACGATCCGGTAAACCATTGCAATAACGCTTTACCATTTCAGTTTCACTACGAATATCCTCTTTAAATACCTCCAAGTCAATCAGTACATTTTCCTTTGTTTTAACTTTTCTTATTTTAGTCTTATATTTTCTAAATTGCTTGATTGTCAGAGATAACTCTATATCCTGTCCTAAATTACCGGCATCATCCGTATATGAAAAATCTTCAATTGTCGCCTTAGCAAACTGTCCGCGCCAAATCCTTTTTCCATTAGGCAGCTTACGAATTACTTTAAATTTAAATATTTTTTTCTTAAGCTGCATATCCTTAATCTTATGTACATACCATTTAGCCCGGTAAAATTTACCGCCTTTGTAATAAGCAAAGGGATATTTATAATTTGGCAGCAGGACTTTAAACTTTACTGTTTTTAAATGAGGTTTTTTAACAATATTAATTTCATTACCGTTAATCAGCTCAATCGTTTCATTATTTCCATCCGAACTGGTTTCAATCGATTCCGGTGCGACCGGCAATAAAATTTTTCCGATATATATTCTATACATTGTGCACCTCCCTACATATGGTAATTTTCACTGCTAATCTGAATTTCTTCAAATAATTTCTGGGTAATTCCACTGCATACCGTATCAATATCTAAATCTTTATTGATTTGATTTGTATTTTGAACCGTGAGTGAAAATGGAACTGTTGTAAATTGATTAATAGCATCTTGTTCTGCAATATCTTTTAAATATTTTATTTCTTCTGTTGAAATTTCTACATTATCTGCGGTTTTGGCAGTATTGTCTGCAGCCGCTTTTGTATTTGCTGCTGTGCTTGCCGCATTTGCAGGCAGCTCATCGTAATCAGTACCTCCACCTGCTGCAGTATAATTATTTCCGCCTGCAGCATTATTTTGCTTCATAATACCAGAAAGCAAGTCACTCGTATCAGACCCGCTCTTTTCCGGATTCGCAAAGCTGTCTCCCATTTTATATCCACCACTATAAGCATCCTTATAATCTTTTGGCTTAAATCCCAAATTCTCCGCATTAAAATCAGTACCTTCATATTTTTTTTCATAATTTTCATTCGGAGCTAATGTTTGCACCGCCAAATCAGCGGCCGCTTTTAAATCTGTTCGTAAACCGTCGATTATTCCGGCAGTATTGGTTCCAAGCAACCCATCTATTCCATGGGCAATTTTAGAAACAATACCGAGCACGGCATCTCCCAGTCCTTGAAACATGTAGATAACTGATGAGATGGGACTCGTAAATACATTGGCGAAAAAGTTAGCAAACGTTGCAAATAATGCTGTTATATAATTTATAATTCCTAAAACAAATTCTACAATTCCAAATAATGCATTTTGAAAAAATGCAATAGCCATAGAAATACATCCCATAATAATACCCGTTGCACTATAAGAGGAGCCGGTAACTTTATTAAACATGGCTACCAATGCATAAAAGGCGGCAATTACAGCGATAACAGCAATAACAATCCAAGTCAACGGGCACGCATTCATTGCAAAATTTAAAACATTCTGCGCTATTGCAGCAATACCTGATGCAACACTGGCAACAGCTAAGGAAGCAGCATATAAACCGAAAACTGCTGCAACTCCTAAGATAACCGGCTCTATTATGCTCCAATTATCGTAAACCCATGCTCCCATTCCAGCAATTGTATCAAAAACCCCTTCTGCCACTTCACCTAAAGCCATTAATCCGTCCTCTAGTCCGCTTGTAAATCCTGCAAATTCCTCTGAATTTGCTATCTCATTAACCTTTTGTAAGATCGGTGCAAATGCTGTTAAAGCAGAATCTTTTAAACCTCCGGCAACTTCCGACCATGTCATCGGGATTTCTGCAAACGAATCATTAATATCACTCGAAGCATAAAACATTGCATTTTTTAATACCTCGCCGGTTAGTACCCCTTCATCTGCCAATTGCCGTAAGTTACTTGCATCTAACCCCATGATATCCTGGATATAGCTTTGCAATCCCTCCGAAATAGAACCATTGCTAAGCACAGAATTCAAGGCCTCTCCTTGGAGCTGTCCTTCGCCCATTGCACTTGCCAATTGCTGCATATTAGAATCAATATCTTCTGCACTTGCACCGGCAATTTTAAAGCTCTTACTTAAAAGATCTACAAATCCAACTGTTTCTTTTGTCGAACTAAAGACACCACCCGTACTCGCACCCATTGCTGTCACAGCATCAACCGTCGATTGATAAGAAGTCCGCGAGCCTTGTGCTGATTGCTGTATCATTTGATTTAATTGCTCAGTTGTCTGCAGCCCGTCATTTACTGCCTGTATCTTTGTATTATTTTGCGTCATACTGTCTGAAATTGCCATAACCTTAGAAGCCGCTTCCAAGCTTTTATTGGCAATTTTACCAATACTTTCAAGTAATGCCTTAGCTTTTGCTTTACTTTCTTCCAGTTTGTTTTTAAAACCTTCCTGTGCGCCGCTGCACTTACCAACACTGTTTTCTACTTCTTTAACATTTTGGTTCATCTCATCAAACGCTTGTACACTAATATTAATACTGCCGATATTTAAATTGGCAGAAAACGCTGCAGTCAGTTTAGTAAAGGTTGTATGGCAAGCATTTATCGAACGTTCCATATTATCCAGAGCCGGAGATATATTATCTTTTATGGATAGTGCTGTACTACTTTCTGCCATTTATCATCTTCCTTTCCGTACCCTTGCCGCCTCTTTCTTTTCGGCTTCCACCTTAAGATCGATTGAGGCAATGACAAAGGCCTTTTCATTTCGATTTAATTTTATATACTCTCCAGGGAGTATGTGTAATTTTTGCAGGCAATAATGTGCATAAGAAGCATCACCATCACCGTTTATTAGTTTTTTGCTTCGTCAATCAGCTCTTTCATTGTTTGATTATAGCCGCTGATTTCCATAATTTTAGCAATGTATGACTGATACTCTCCGTCTACATCAAGCATTTCCTGAATCAGATTTTCTGCACCCATTACACCATATGAATCTTGAAGCTTTGTGTCATCTAAATCAGGATAAACAGTACACGCAGCAGCGATAAGGCGATTGAATCTTTCCGCATCAATCTTTCTTTCACCTTTTCTTGTTGTTGTGCACTGTGCTCGTATATTTTCCGCCTCTTTTGTCTTTAGCGGTCTAATTTCCCATTCTACAATTTTTCCATCTGCATCGACAAAGTTTTCGGATGCCGCAATTTTTATATTTCCCATTTCTTTTTTATTTTGCTTTAGAAAAGCTGTTAATTCACTCATTATTTGTCCTCCAAATGTTATTATTATTTTGCGGACAGCCTATGCTGCCCGCATTCATTCCTTACATTCCTTTTAATTCTGTAAATTTTTCCGGTGATTCATAATCTTCAAAAGTACCGCTCATTTCCTGCTCTAAACATTCGCCGGCTGCATCAAAGCTCTGCAACGTTCCTTCATTTAAGTTACAGCCTTTATAAAGAACTGATTTTCTTGCTGCTGCAGAGGTTGGATCATAATTTGTCACTAACAAATCAAAGTAAATATCCTGCCCGGTATTCTTATAGCTTTCCATCATATTATAGAAAAGTTCGGTATTTTGATAAATGGTCAAATCAAATGTTCCATTCCATCCATTCGCTTTATTGCCTTCTCCGGTTCTGCCAAGAATCGGCACAACCGTCTTATTTTTTGTAAACTTTGCACTGAAATTTTTCGCTTGAAATAAAAGATAGCGCTTTCCGTTTAATGTAACATAGGCTGTTGCCAGCCTCGCAGAAATGGCATCCCTTGCGTTCATAGTAGTTGTTGTCATCTAATTCCCTCCTTAATTTACATATACAGTCATATATAACTGTTCCATAGCATTTGTTGGTGTAATATGGATTTCTGTTACAACGGATTTCTTTAAATTTCCTTCCGCTACAACAACATCCTCAGATTCAAAATTTTCAATCGCTCCTATTTTTTGTAATTCCTTACAGTAAGCAACAATATCGCCCCATAACGAATTTCTTCCGGCCTGATTATTTTGAATTTTGCCAAGATAATTGTCATTAAATAGTACGGCAACATCATTTCCCAGCTGATCTAATACTCTAATTGTTTGATTAGATTGAAAATCTGCATTTTTATCCTTTTCAACCGATACAAAGGAGTTTATATCAGAAAGGACCCTGATATCATCCGAAACCTTGTGTAAAATAAATTCTCCGTCTTTGACAGCCGCAGCTAGATCAGATTGTTTCCATCCTGTATTAACAACAAATTCTCCGTCATAAACCTTGTTTGTCACCGATCTGTTAATTTCACAGCCGGCCTGCGCACCGAGCACCCAATATACTAAGGAAGCTTCATTGAACTTATCATCTGTCACGGTATTTTTAACATTAATAATTCCTTCGAAGTCCGCTGCATAATTATGTAGAACTGTCTGGAATTTAATTCCTTCCTCCTCTCTCATACGCTTTGTATAAGTTACAAACAGTTTTTTTACAGATTCTGTTGTTGAAATACAGCCAAGTGCATTAAAAGAGTACTCCTCTAATTTTTCTAATGCCTTTAAATACTCTTCCCCGGTCGGCTCAACATTTGTTCCTCCGGTAAGAGTAACGCCTGCTGTTTCTGCTAATTCCGTCATCTTAAAGGTTACAAAATCATTTGCTTTTAAGTCAGCTGCAGCTGCTACTGTCTGCGTATCCACTTTAGCTGATTCAAGATATGTAACGACATCAAACATGCTTTCCTTATCTATATTTTTAGAGATAACAATTTTAATATCATTTCCTCTTTCTCCGGAGCATAATGCGGCAGCAAAATCACAGCTTGCTTTTTCGCCGCTATTTACTCGATAAAAATACACTTTTCTGGCATTTGAGAATAAATCTCTTAAGGCCCTTAACTGTGGAGCATCGTAAGTATATCCAAACAATGCTCTGGCATTTTTTTCAAATTCATTGCTTTCAACCGCAAATACCTCTTCATCTTTTCCCCAATCAAGCGCAATCGGAAGTGCTGCTGCACCTCTTTCACTTAACGCTGCATTTGCCTTTTCCACTGAAACAAAATTGATGTAACAGCCTGGAAGGACTTTATTCTGAGTTTTAAAAATTCCTCCGCCTAATCCCATTTATTTTACCTTTCCTTTCTTAAATTTTTCTATCATAGCATTGACCTTAGCGATAGAATACGTTTCCTTTTGATTTAAGAGCACATGAAGTATGTCCCTTTTTTCCGCATACATTTTTGACTCTAAAAATTGTTCCTTGCTATAAGTGGTAACAGCCTCTTTCTTTTTAACTGCCACTATCCTTCACTCCCTCCTGAATTACCAGCTCATCAAAGCTTTCCGCCTCTGCACTTTCTTTTTGCAGATTTAAATAGTAATCTACAAAAAAATGAAGCACACCTTCGTATACTTCACTTCGCATATTAATTCCTCTGATTAAATTATCATTTTCCTTAATATATTCGAGACAATCATATAACCTTTCACATATACTGCCAAGCTCCTCCGTATATGCATCCACGTTTTTAGGATAATAGTATATCGTAAAAGAGTTTTTACTTTTGCATTGCATGGCAAGCATTGCTTCCCTTGAGCCTTCATAAGAATGAATATAAAAACTGCCTTGTTCAGAACCAGACTGACCAATGTTACTGAAAAATACATATTCGGTTCCAAACTCATTACATACTGCTTCAGATATTCCATCTACCAATGTTTTTAATAAATTATTGATAAAAACACCTCCATTTCACTATATACAGCTGCATTCATACCTCCTTTCTATTAAAGCGGCTTATGGCAATTGCCTAAAAACGGCCTTCATTATTTTGCTTGTTCTCTTTACCGGTAAGACATTGAAAATTAATTTCAATCAAGCAAAAAGCACCATATACATTTCTGTATACAGCGCTTTTTTCAAAAACAATGTCAGAGGACTTATTTGTCTCTGTCACTATTTGATAATATAATATTAGCACATCCCTCATGGGAATTGTGGGAAAGTTATTTATTTTTAAAATATTTGAAAAATTTCTTAGAAACCGTCGTTCTTTCCAATCCAATTTCAAATCCGATATCTTCCCACTTCATATTATTCACTGCTCTGAGCCTCATAATTAAACGAAGCTCCGGATCTGCCACAGTATTTAAAAACTCTTCTACCTTCAGCCGTTCCAATTGTAACCTCTTAAGACTATATTGAAGCATTTTCTCAATATTCCTTAATTTCTCCGTAAATTCTACAAACATATCCTTAGCCTGGCCTCCCCTTGGCATATCGGAAATTATATTTTTACTATAAAAATTTTGATTATTACGCAGATCATATAGTTCTGTTTCCAAAATTTCAATTTCTTTATTGATGTAGTAAATACCGCTTAGTTCTTCTACTGTCATTGTTTATCCTCCTCTATTTCTTGCGCATACGCAAGCTTAAAGCTAAAAAAATATATATTTATGGCGTAAATAGTAATGTTCTTGCATTTCCGCAATTTATTATACCATATCATATTCCCAATATTTGTCAATATACTTTTTGCTTATTCGCAATTTTTTCTTGCTTTTTAGCAACAATATGTTATGATGCTTATAAGAGAACAATCAAATTTAATAAAAGAAGGTGCCGTAATGGAAATTAATAAAATGATTAAGCAAAGACGTTTAGAATTAGGGCTAACACTGAAAGATGTTTCAAATGCTCTTGGCATAGCCGAATCTACTGTGTCAAGATATGAATCCAGTGACATCCGAAACATGGGAATTGATAAAATCGAAGCATTGGCAAAAGTCCTGCAATGCTCCCCTTCTTATTTAATGGGATGGGATAATGAACCTGAAACCCTTGCCGCCCATTTTGATGGCGATGACTATACAGCCTCGGAGTTAGAAGAAATAAAGCAATTTGCAGAATTTGTTAAAAACAAGAGGGGTAAGTAATTAGTCGATTATCGAATACATAAAATATACCGGGTTGCAAAAGTAACTGCTAGTTTGCAAAAGTAGTTGCAAGCAAAATCTAGCAGTTAATAATTCATTTTACGTTCTATTTGAAATTACTAAAGTCCAATCTTTGGTACACTTCATTTGTTAAACTTAAGGAAGTCCTAGTCCTAGAAGTTAAGGTTAGTAATATTTGTGTTGTTAACGTATTAAGTACGAATTGAAGTGGGAGGTGTACTTTGAATTCTTATGAAAAATTATTAGAAAGTGCAAGAAAAAAGGGGGTCTCAGTTGTCGATTATAATTTTAACAGCAGTCGAATTAAAGGACTGTATTGTGACAATACAGCCGCCATAAGTTCAAAGCTGGATACAAGTGCCGAGAAAGCTTGTATTTTGGCAGAAGAATTAGGACATTATCATACTTCGTATGGCAATATTATGGATCAGTCTTCCGCCGGCAACCGCAAACAAGAATATCACGCCAGATTATGGTCTTATAATAAGCTTATCGGACTGAATAGATTAATAGAAGCTTTTAAACATAGCTGTAAAACTAAATCTGATATAGCTGATTACCTAAATGTAACCGAAGAATTCCTATTAGAAGCTTTACAATGTTATAAAAATAAATATGGTACCTACACACAGCTCGATAATTTTCTTATTTATTTCGAACCGTCACTCTGCATTCTGGAATTAAGATAGGTTGACCTTTGCTCCTTTAGAACTTTTTAAAAATATATTTAAACAATAAAAAAGTCCTAAATACTTGATAACAAGTACCTAAGACCTTATGAAGAGCGCGAGACGGGACTCGAACCCGCGGCCTCGACCTTGGCAAGGTCGCGCTCCACCAACTGAGCCACTCGCGCCTATCTGTTCACCATAAGGTGACGACTTTTATATAGTATCATATGCAATATATTATTTCAAGTGCAAAATTTACAAAATGTGCCAAGCTCTGAATTATAGTGAATTATGCTGGCAATATGGAGGATTTTCACTTATTTACTGTTAAAAAAGCAATTTAATCTTAAATCCATCACGTATCATTTCCTCCCAAAAAGTCTGTCGGATTCATCTTGCGAATCATATGGATCGGTACCAGACAAACTAACAAATAAAATACTAAGCAAAATA
>CAYPIB010000006.1:0-55645 GCA_964410675.1 uncultured Roseburia sp. | reverse complement strand
GGGAACTATATTCTAAGCCTGTAAAGAGCAATCATTTATGCAGAAAATTAGTGAGATGTTTACCGAAGGGCTGGCAGCAGTCTTCCCGTATTGCGCTTCGCAGGCCTGTTACGCTTTACTTGATTTTTGGCGCAGTGATGACTCTTTCGGTTATGTTTATTTTAAGTTATTCGCTAAACCGCAGCAGCAGCCGTATTGTACAAAATCAGACTGCATGCAGAGAATATGAGTTTGAACTTCGTTATAAAGAATTTCAGATAGAAAACGGAAAAAAGGGCAAAGAAGATCAAAATTTTTTATTTACAGATGGAAATCTGTATAAAAGTTCTAACAAGCTTTTAGAACAACAAATCGTTAGTATGGAGGATGGGGAATATTTTCAGCTGATAAATAAAATGGGTGAACCAATATCCGATCTAGATGCGAATGAAATAATTATCGGACCAGAGCTGGTTGAAGTTTATGGTTTTCGTATTGGTGATAAAATAAAGGTTGTTATTAATAATGAAACCTATCCGGCGGTTGTAAAAGAGGTTGCGCAAAATGCACAGTCAAATACGGTTTATATGAAAAAATCGGAGTTAGCCAGTTTGCTTCATACCATTCCTGCCGCTTACAATGGAAGTTGGACTAATGTGCGGGGAGAAGAAAGCAATCTGCGCAAAGTGGTAAGCAGGGAGCAACGTCAAACAGAGTTGGAACTGGGCGCTGTGTCAAACCGGATTAGTGCTGTTATTAATCAGGTTATCGGATGTGTTGTTGGCATATTATTGATTTATTTGGCTATTTTACTTAGCTTTCAGGAAAGAGGAAGAGATATCATAGTTTTAGATATGATAGGTTATACTCCAAAACAGATTCATCATGAATTACTCCGGGTTTATGTTGCTGTTATCATGTTGTTTTTCGCTGTCTCTTTTTATCCATCCATAGTAATCGTACAAGGGATTCAACGCAGTTTATCAATTCAGACCAATGATTATATGCCGTATGAATTTACTTTTATTGTCATACCTGTAATTGTATTTGTATTATTGGCTATTTATTATTTAGCTAAAGCAGTTTTAATTCAAAAGATTAAAAAGATAGTAAAATCTGAAAGAAGCAGTGAATATTTTACGTAAAAGCTGCTATAAATTTCTGTCTCATTATGTAAAGGAAAGCAGGATGAAGGAGGATCAACATGAAACTTGGTATGCCGACTTTAATTGAAAATAATAATATAGAAGAAAATGCGAAATTATGTCATGAATTGGGTCTTGATTTTATTGAGCTGAATATGAATCTGCCTCAATATCAAGTAGAAGCACTTGAAGAGGCCGCCAAGCTTCAAAGACTTGCAGAAAAGTATGAAATATTTTATACGATTCATCTTGATGAAAACCTAAATGTATGTGATTTTAATCGTGCAGTTACGAGTGCTTATCTGGAAACTGTAAGACGAACAATTGAAGTAGCAAAGAAGCTTTGTGCACCTGTTATTAATATGCATATGAATCACGGAATACACGTTACTTTGCCAAATAAGAAAGTTCTGCTTTTTGAAAAATATAATAAAAATTATATGGCGGATATAAAAGTTTTTAGGGAAATGTGTGATTTTGCTATTGAAGGAAGCAATGTAAAGATTTCGATTGAAAATACGGACGGATACCATGAGTATGAAAAAGCGGCAATCGAATACTTGCTGGAAAGTGATGCGTTTACGCTTACTTGGGATATTGGCCATTCTCATGCGTGTGAAAATATAGATGAATTATTTATGTTAGGATATATAGTTAAGTTAAAGCATTTTCATATTCATGATGCAATAGGAAAAAATAATCATTTAACACTGGGAACCGGAGAGGTAGATATAATCGAACGTCTTACTAAAGCGAAGAAATGCGGAGCCAGATGTGTACTGGAAACGAAAACAATCGATGCACTAAGAAAGTCGGTTTCATGGCTTAATCAATATAAGCTAAACAAAGAGGAATACATGAATGAGTAATGTGATTTATGAATTTGATTATCTGATTTTAAGTTTATTGCATAGGTTTGCAGAAGCTACGAATGGAATATTTACTCCTTTTTTTCGGTTTGTGAGCTTACTGGCTGAAAAAGGAATATTTTTAATTTTGCTTGCAATTGTTCTGATGTGTTTTAGACAAACGAGAAGGGCCGGTATTTGTGTACTGTTTGCCCTTGCATTTGGCGCAGTCATTACCAATTTAGCTTTAAAAAATATGATATCCCGACCCCGGCCATTTATTAATAATGAACATATATTTTATACATGGTGGCAGTTTGCCGGTTCTGTAACAGTGAAAGAATTTTCATTTCCTTCCGGGCATACGACTGCTGCTATGGCAGCAATGACGGCTATATTTTTAAATATAAAAAGTAAGTATAGGTGGCTTTTGTTTGTTTTTGTAATATTAATGGGACTTTCAAGAAATTATTTAATGGTACACTATCCTTCCGATATATTGGGCGGTATAGCAGTCGGAGCATTGGGGGGAGTCCTTGCATTTTATACAACAAAACTTATTCTAAATACAATAGAAAATGACAGCATAAAAAATAAATATTGAGTAATACCCTTTTAGAATGTATATTTCTAAGTTTATCGACAAACTATCCCATAACAGGAGAGTTTTTGAGCCGGTTCCTTAAAATATCCTTTGCTTTTATAAATGAAACCATTATAATAGAAGTGGGTTTCACAATTGCCTAATAAATTTAGTAAAAGTAAGGAGAGTGTGAATACGTATGGCAGGTATAAAAGATGTTGCCAAAAGAGCCGGCGTAGGTATTGGAACGGTTTCCAGAGTGATTAATAGTACCGGCTACGTTTCGGATGAGACAAGGAAAAAGGTACAAACGGCTATGAATGAGCTTAACTATGTTCCGAATCAGCTTGCAAGAAATTTGTCTTCTAAAAAGACCGGAATTGTAGCCATCTTAATACCGGAATTATTGCATCCCTTTTTTGCATCTTTTGTACATTATGCTGAAATAGGATTAGCGGCAAGAGGCTATAAGACAATGGTATGCAGTACGGCAAATAATCCGGATTCAGAATTTGAATATTTAAGAATGCTGCAAAGTCATATGGTGGATGGAATTATTGTAGGAGTTCACACCTTAGATGTTCACCAATATTTAGAAGTGGAGGGGCCAATTGTCGCTTTAGATCGTTATATTGGAGAAAAGATACCGATTGTATCTGCAAATCATAGAAGAGGCGGGCGTATGGCGGCTGAAGAATTATATCGCAGCGGAGCAAGGAATATTATTCAGTTTAGTGCAGCTGAGTCGGTGCAGTCCCCGGCGAAAGAAAGACATAGGGAATTTGAAAAGTTTTTTATGGAAAAGGGCATTAACATACATAATGTATTGATTGAATGGAATGAGCTGGAAATTCCGTATTTTAAAGAAATCATTGAACCTACCTTTGATGAAATACCAGATGCGGATGGTGTATTTGGCACGGACTTAGTCGTTATGACATATATGAAATGTGCCTTAGAGAGAGGCAAAAAAATTCCGCAGGATATCAGGCTTGTCAGCTATGACGGAACATTTCCAACAGAATTAGCGACCCCCGGCTTAACAATGATAAGACAGCCGATTCAAAAGTTAGCTGAAACTGCCGCTCATTTCATCGTAAGAAAAATAGAAGGAAAAGATTACCATAATAAATTTGAGGAGATTGATGTTGAACTACATATCGATGCCTCTACACGAGGATAATTGTACAAAAAAAGAGGTTGAATCATTAAGATTCTTCTCTTTTTTTGTCGCATATTACCTAAAATATAAAAATTACTTAAAAGCTATTGCAAAAGAGTCTGAAAAGTGGTAAATTTTAATTACAGACAAGGAAACGGTTCCACAACAACGTAAAACAATTGATTGTGATAACCGATTTTTTAAAACTATGTAAGGAAACGGTTCCATAAGAGGAAGGAGAAAAGGTATGAAGAGTAGATTTTTGGCATTAATAATGGTAGGTACTTTATTGGTTACAAGTTTAGCTGGCTGCGGCAGCCCAAAAAAAGAGGGTGAGACGGACAGCGGAAATGATGAGGCTGTTGTTGCCGATGAAAACACGGACAATACAAGTAATGTGGAAGAAGCAGGCGAAACATCCATAACCTTTGGTATTCATGTAGCCAATCCGCAGGAGCAGGAAGCAGTTACATATAATATCGTGCAGGAATTTAACAAAAAGTATGCCGGAACTTATAAGGTTGAGTTTCAGGCAGCGGACACTGAGAAGCATTCTACAAATATGAAGCTGCAGGCAGCAGACGGAACACTTCCCGAGTTGTTTTGGATGAACTCTGGAGAGGCACCGGAATATGCAGAAAACAGCTATCTTCTTGATTTAGGTGAGTTTTTGGAACAATATCCAACAGTTTCTAGTGCTATTGAAGGCAGCTATAAGGAAGCATTTCAGTCAGGCATTCAGTATGGCTTACCTTATCAATGTAATGTAGAAGGATTCTTCTATAATAAAGATATTTTTAAAGAATTGGATATAAAAGAGCCCTATGCAGGAATGACCTTTGATGAACTAAAGACAATGATTCAAAAATGCAAGGATGCCGGCTATGTACCGGTAGCACAGGGATGTATGAATAGCAGCTATGCTATTTGGGGATACTTAGCAGTCTTAGATAGATATGGCTATTCTGAAAATATTTACGATATTTTGGATGGCAAAGAAAAGTTTCATAACGATGATATGATAAGCTGCTTTACAAAGCTTCAGGAATTAGGAAAAGTAGGAGCATTTGCAGAAAATATGGCAACACAGGAATACTTTGATGCAAAGGAATTGTTTACATCAGGAAAAGCTGCTTTATTTAACTCCGGCGCTTGGGACTGTGCTGAGCTTGATGAAAAATTAGGTGATAAAGTAGGATTTTGGTGGGGTCCAACCTTTGAGGACAGCAGTTATAAACAGGAAAGATCAATGAAAGTTCCGTCGGCTCCAATTTGCGTTAGTGCAAAGGTAGCAGATGATGCGGCTAAGAAGGAAGCAGTTTACAAATTTTTAGAGTTCTATTATAGCGAAGATGCAGCAAAGCTAACTTATAGTGGTTCTATGTTCCCGGCAACTAACTATACCGGCATTGAAATTTCGGATACACAGTACACATTAAATGAAGTTGTTGCAAATACAGATATTGGCTGGACCAATCCTGCAGCACAGCCGGATCAGATATTATCCTCCAATATTCAGAGTCAGCTTTATGATTCTATCCTTGGTGTACTTTTAGGAAACTATACACCACAGCAGGCACTGGATAAAATCGATGAGCAATTAAATTATTAAGGATTATTCCGGAAAGGAACATATATGCATTGGTTAAGCAAGAAAAAATATATTTTAGGCATGCTGATTCCTACAATACTTATTTATACAGTTTATATTATTGCGCCGATTATTGTGGCAATTGGATATAGCTTTACAAAATATTCAGGAATCGGAAAACCGAAATTCTCGGGTCTAAATAATTATATTAGGTTGTTTTCCGATCAGACTTTCTGGATTGCATTTAAAAATACAATGATAATTTTCATCGTTGCCTTTATTTTACTCATGGTGGGAGCATTTTTTGTAGCATTGCTTTTAAATAATCATTTCAAGTTTAATGATGTTGCAAAATCACTGATTTATTCACCGGCAATCATCGCACCGATTATTGTGGGCATTATCTGGGTTTATATACTTGATCCGCAAGTGGGAATAATTAATGCCGTTTTAGATGCAATTGGAAAAAGTGAATGGAAACAGCAGTGGATTGGCGGTGATACGCTCTCACCTTATAGTATCGCAATTATTTATTTCTGGCAGCAGCTTGGATATCTTGTCACAATTTATATAGCCGGACTAAAAATGCTTCCGGGGGATGTACTGGAGGCTGCCAAAATTGATGGCGCAAGCGGTATGCAAAAAATACGATACATTATTATTCCTCTGATGAAAACTACAATTTCAACAGTAGCCATTTTGCTTATTACCGGCATCTTTAAAATATTTGAAATTGTACAGCAGACAACAGGAGGAGGGCCTAATCATATTTCTGAAACTCTCGTAACGTATAGCTATTCCACAACGTTTGTAAAAAGTCAGTACGGATACGGTATGTCGCTTGCGACAGTAACCTTTATCATATCACTGATCATTACGGGAATATATCGATTTGCAACAAGGGAAAGAGAGGTGAAAGAAAGTGAAAAGAAGCTCTAAACAAGTCTTACAGTCAATCGGAATCATTTTGATAACAGCAGCTGTTGTATTTCCGTTTTTGTGGATGGTTCTATTATCCTTTAAAAGTAATAGTGAGATTATGACAAACCCGCTTTCTTTACCGTCCTCCCTTAATTTTGAAAATTATAAAAATGCCTTTAAAATACTGGACTACGGCAGGCTGTATGGTAATACATTTTTAATTTGTATCATATCTATTATATTTGAACTTACAATTACCTTTTTAAGCTCTTTTGTAATTTCAAGGCTGGAATTTAATAAAAAGGCTAAAGAAGCGGTATATAGTTACTTATTGCTTGGCTTATCAATCTCCCCCTTTATTTTACTGTTTCCGGTTTATAAAATTAATGTATTTCTTCATTTGACCGGAAAATGGGGATTAATCCTTCCCTATGTAGCGACCTCTATTTCCTTTAACACTCTTTTACTTGTGGGGTACTTAAAATCGCTGCCGCCGGAAATTGACGAGGCTGCTATAGTAGATGGCTGCAATATATGGGATTTAATGTTAAAAGTAATTTTACCAATGACAAAGCCTGTCATTGCAACAGTTGTAATATTTAATGTTTTATATATCTGGAATGAGTATCCGTTTGCATCGGTCATGCTTCGGGATGCTGCCGACTATACGTTATCAATGGGGGCTTCCTTCTTCAAGGGAACATATACGGTTGATTACGGCGGAATTATTGCATCGAGTATCATAATTATTATTCCGGAACTGATTTTCTATGGGCTATTCCAGAAAAATATAGTAGAGGGTATGACAGCAGGAGCTGTAAAGGGTTAAAAATACAATAGATGAGGAGAAAAAAAGATGAGTAATATAACAGGCTTATTTAAAGATTTAACACAGGTAAAGGAGGCAAGGAACGGTAGATTTGCAAGCTGGGATCAAAGAGGAAAAAATCAGGATTATTGGGAAATCCCGGCAGGAGAAAATGTTACTTTAGGAGAAGTAGAAGGTCCGGGATGTATTACACATATGTGGATGACATCTTCTTGCAGAAAGGTGAAGGCGCCAAGCATTTTAGATCCGATCGCAAATGCAACAGCAGCACCGGTAATGGAAATTCATCCGGCTCTTGGAGTTATATGGGATGATTATGATCCATTTTATTATCGAAAAGTTTTAATTAAAATTACATGGGATGATCAGGAAAATCCCAGTGTGCTAGTACCGTTTGGAGATTTTTTCTGTATCGGCAATTGCTATCCGGGAAATTTTTCCTCGATGCCGTTTAATGTTTCGCTTAAACCGGAAGAGGCAGGGAGATATGGTGCGCCTTGTTCCGTATCCTGTTATTTCCCAATGCCCTTTAATAAAAAAGCAAAAATTGAAATTATCAATGAAAATGAACTGCCATTTATCCTTTACTTTAATATTGACTATGAAATGTATAAAGAACCCCTTCCAGAAAACACAGCATACTTCCATGCAGCGTGGCACCGCGAAAATCCTTGCAAAGGATGGGGAGATGATGTTCAAGTAAACTCACCGGAGGTCAATAATGTAACAAACCTTAAGGGCGAAAACAATTATGTTGTTTTGGACGTAGAAGGCAAAGGACATTATGTCGGCTGCAACTTAACGGTAAAGCATTATCAAGGAAGCTGGTGGGGTGAAGGCAATGATATGTTCTTTATTGATGGAGAAGAATATCCGAGCTTAAACGGAACCGGAACAGAGGATTATTTTAACCATGCATGGGGAATGCAAAGAAATGCTTTTCCATTTTTCGGCACCATTGTTCATGAAGGGGATACTACCGACGGATTTCAAGTTTCTTATCGCTTCCATATTACCGACCCGGTTCATTTCAATGAAAAATTAAAGGTGACGATTGAACACGGGCATGCCAATCATTTATCAGATGACTGGAGCTCTACGGCATACTGGTATCAGGTGCTTCCAACGGTAACACCGCTTACAATTCTTCCGGTGGAAGATAGACTTCCCAATGTACCTAAATTAGCTGAAAGAAATTTAGAGCTGCCGGAGTTAACGAAAGAAATGAAGGAAGCAAGAGAAAGCTTTGAAAAACGTTTTAAAACATATAAGCCTGAAAGAGAAGAGCAATTCAGAATTAAGGAAGAAAAAGCAAGAAGAGAGTCAAAGCTGAATAATGAATTTGCCAAGAAACTTAGAGATGAATATAAATAAGATGGGAATGGAGTCGGTATGTCTAAAGAACTAATGTTAGAAAATATAAGAAGGGCACAGAAAGAGATAGAAGCCAAGCGTGATAAGGTAAAGCAAGGCAGATTAAGACAAAATTATCATTTCATGGCAGAGGCGGGATGGATCAATGATCCCAATGGACTCATTTATTTTAATGGTAAATATCACTTTTTTTATCAGTATAACCCCTATGATTCTTACTGGGGCGAGATGTACTGGGGCCATGCAGTGAGTGATGATATGCTGCATTGGGAGTATCTTCCTATTGCATTAGCACCCAGTGAGACTTATGATAGTCATAAAAAGGGCGGCTGCTTCTCAGGAAGTGCAATAGAACATAATGGGATGCTCTATTTGTTTTATACAGGTACTGCTAATTATGGTAATGGATTTATCCAAACGCAGTGCATGGCATATAGCAGTGACGGAATACATTTTGAGAAATACGAGCAAAACCCAATTATTAGTGAACCGCCCGAAGGATTTGAAAGAGAAAATTTTAGAGACCCAAAGGTTTGGAAGAAAAATGGAATCTTTTATTTAGTATGCGGAGGTAAGAAAAACAATCTTGCCAGTGCCTTGCTTTATAAGTCGGCAGATTTAAAAAACTGGGAGTTTGTGAATGTACTTGCAGAAAGCCGTGGTGAGCTTGGGACAATGTGGGAATGCCCTGATTTTTATGAGATTGGGAATAAGCATGTACTGATGTTTTCACCGATGGGTCTTCATGAAAGAACAAAGCTGTATTTAGTCGGTGATATGGATTATGAGACCGGTAAATTCACATATTCAACGATAGGAGAAATTGACTGGGGCTTTGATTTTTATGCGGCACAATCGTTTCTGGATCATCAAGGCAGGCGTATCATTGTCAGCTGGGCCAATGCATGGGATTGGATGCCATGGTGGAAGGATTGGGGTCCAACATTTAAAGAAGGCTGGTGCGGATCGTTTAATATTCCGAGAGAGGTCGTGCTGTGCGGGGATAACACATTACAGTTTATTCCGATTAAAGAAGTAGAAGCCATTCGTTCACATGAAATTGTAAATCGTGATATTAAGGTACAGCATGGTATTTATAAAATTGAGACAGCAAATGGGCATTCCTTTGAAATGCAGATGGAAATAGAATTACAAAAAACAACTGCCGAACGTTTTGAAATTATTTTAAGAAATGATGGAGTCAGGCAATTAAAAATAATTTTTGATTTAAAACAGCAAATGCTGTATGTAGATAGAAATAATGCAGATGGATGGAGTGAAGGCTGCAGCAGAAGCCCGCTCATTATGAAAGACAAAAAATTAATTAAAATACATGCGCTCATAGACAAAAGCTCGGTAGAATTATTTACCGACGATTACCATACAAGCCATAGCTGTAATGTCTTTGCAGGAGAAATGCAGGTTGATAATTTTGTCATACCCAAGAATGGTTCTATTTACATAAAGCGGATTTCCACATGGGAGCTCTGTAATACAATGAAATAGGAGTAAGCAGATGAAACAATATGACGTAGTGGCATTAGGTGAATTATTAATTGATTTTACGGAAAGCGGGGTTTCCAGTCAAGGCAATCTTTTGCTGGAAGCGAATCCAGGCGGCGCACCCTGTAATTTACTTGCTATGCTTACAAAGCTTGGTCATAAAACCGCCTTTATTGGAAAGGTAGGAAAAGACTTTTTTGGTTCTATGCTAAAAGAAAGGGTTAGCCAAATAGGGATTGACACAAGTTATCTTTGCGAGGACGAAAAGGTCAATACGACACTGGCATTTGTTCATACTGCAATAGATGGTGACAGAGATTTTACCTTTTATCGAAATCCCGGGGCAGACATGATGCTGAATGAAGATGATCTTCAAGAAGAAATGCTAAACGGAGCTAAGATTTTCCACTTTGGAACACTTTCCATGACACATGAAGGGGTAAAGCAAGCAACAAAAAAGGCGGTAGAAATAGCCAAAAGGAATGGAAGTATGATTTCCTTTGATCCGAATTTAAGAGAACCGCTATGGAGCAGCTTAGATGATGCCAAGCAATGTGTGGACTACGGAATGAGGCAGTGTGATATATTAAAAATATCAGATAATGAAATAGAATGGTTTACGCAGGAAAAAGATTATGACAAGGCTGTCAAGATTTTGCAGGAAAAATACAAAATTCCTTTCATCCTGGTTTCATTGGGGAAAGAAGGAAGCAGGGCTTATTGCGGCAGCCAAAAGGAGCAGGTTGAAGCATTTCTGCAAGAAAAAACAGTGGAAACAACCGGTGCGGGTGATACGTTTGGAGCGTGTGTTTTACACTATGTCCTAAAATACGGCATTGAGAATCTAAACAGTGAAAGATTGATAGAAATGCTGACCTTTGCCAATGCGGCAGCGTCAATTATAACTACGAGAAAGGGAGCATTGTCGGTAATGCCTGAGCCGGAGGAAGTAGACGAACTTATTTTAAACTATAAAAAAATTTAATATATGTTTTTATTATGTACTTAATAGGTAAAAGTATTTAAAATAAAGCAATTTCAATTCATTTTTTCAAACAAGAATTGAGATTGCTTTTTTCCATTGGCTGCAAAAGTCTTAAAGATTTACTTGAGGTATTTAAGGGCGGATGTTAGAATATGACCGTAGATAAAATATGATAACTAAACTTAGAATAATGACATACTTGCAATTTTATTAGGAGGAAGTAAAATGAAGATTTTGATAGTTGTTGATATGCAAAATGATTTTATCAGCGGAAGCTTAGGGACAAAAGAGGCTGAAGGAATTGTACCAAAAGTAGCAGATAAAATAAAAAAATTTAATGGAAAAATCTTATATACACGCGATACTCATGATAAAGATTATCTTTTAAGACAGGAGGGAAAGAATCTTCCGGTTTCGCATTGCATAAAAGATACAAAGGGCTGGGAGCTTCATGCCCAAATTGAAGCTTTAAGGCAGGAAGCACCAATTGATAAAGTGACATTTGGAAGTGTTGATTTAGCAGAAAAACTAAACGCTCAAAATCAAAATGACGGAGACATTGAAGAAATAACACTGGTGGGATTATGCACAGATATTTGTGTCATTTCCAATGCCCTTGTTTTAAAGGCTTTTATGCCGGAGGTTCCGATTGTTGTAGATGCTGCATGCTGCGCCGGGGTTACACCGGAGAGTCATGAAAGAGCATTGGAGGCAATGAAGGTATGTCAGATAAAGATAATAAATGAATAATTACTAATAAATAGGTCTGATGGATAAAAGAAATTTAGTATCGATCAGACCTATTTTACCACTTATAGATTGTAAACGACCGACTATTAAAAAACAATAGAAATGAAACACCATATTTCATATACTTCAAGCATAACAAGGAGGTGAAACAATGAAAGTCGAAATTAAAATTGACAGCTCTTGTCAGGAACCGAAAGTCATTATCATGACGGATATCATAACAGAGGAAGTAAACGACGCAGTGAAACGTTTAAGCCTGTCATCTCCGCAAATAATTGTGGGATTTAAAAACGAAAAAGCTAAAATCTTGGAACCAAGTAAAATTTACAGAGTTTATGCGGCTAACAGTAAAGTTTATGCAGATACAGAAGAGGGGGAATTTTTATTACGATTGCGGCTGTATGAAGTGGAAGAGCGATTTGACCGTAATAATTTTGTTAGAATATCTAATTCGGAAGTTATGAACCTGCAAAAGGTCAAAGGGTTTGATTTGAGCTTTTCGGGTACCATTTGTGTCAATTTTACAAACAATTCGGTTACCTATGTTTCGCGAAGATATGTAACTAAAATTAGAAAAGTATTAGGAATATGAGGTGAAAAATATGAAGAAAAGAATTTTGATTCAAAGCTTAGTCGGGGCATCGATAGGATTAAACATTAGCTTCTTAATAACAATTGCAATCTCATTAACTGTAGGAGACGGCACATATTACCCGGTCGTACCGGCACTGACGAGTGAGTGCGGAAGTGAAATCAAAGCAGTACTGCTGCAGACTGTATTATCTTTACTTTACGGCGCATTTTGGGGAGGTGCCAGCATTGTTTGGAAGATAGAAGAATGGAGTCTTTTAAAACAGACAATAGTACATTTGTTATTTACATCGATAGGAACCTTTCCGGTAGCTTATGCCTGCTATTGGATGCCAAGGGATAGAACGGGAATTATTGTATATTTTAGTATCTTTATTGGAATTTATTTATTTATATGGCTCACTCAGTATATGGGAATAAAAAGGCGGATACAGGAAATGAATGATAAAATTAATGAAAGATAGAAGAAAAGGGAACTCTTTTATTGTATATGTAAAGTATTGAAAGATTGGAGTAAAATTATGAAAAAATTAATTGTTATAATGGTTCTGTTAATTAGCTTAGGAGTAACCGCTTGTGGAAAAGAAAAAAGCATGGAAATAACAGAGAATGCTGAAAATATTGAAGAGCAGCCGTTAGAGAGTATTCCAAACACAGACGAAGGAACAGAGACAGAAGAAGCAGCGGGTGATGATAATTTCACCGTTGATGAACAAGAAGTAATTGATTTTGCCCAGCGGGTGAAGGAAGCTGTATTAGAGGAGAATATAGAAAAGCTTGCGGAATTAACAGCTTTTCCAACCTATGTTGGATTTAAGGAGGAAGGAATTACTGTAGAAACAATGGAAGACTTTCTTGCGCTTGATCAAGAAAAACTTTTTGCGGTTGAAATGCTGGATTCTATAAAAGAAGCAGATGCAACGGATTTAGAGCCCAGCATGGCTGGATTTACATTACAAAAGGATACAGAGGAAATGGTACCAAGCATTACCTTTGGAATGTTGGAAGGAAAGCTTTCAATTAAGGGGATTAATTATTAGCATCAAAAAAAATTTAAAACCTCTAAAGATTCTTCTAAAATATCCGATATTATTAGTAACCAGTTGAAATTCCGCGTAAAGGAGGTGGTCATATGCGTATAGAAGCATATAACCAAATACAGCAGGTTTATGGAACAAACAAAACTGGAAATAACGCAAAGACAAACAAAAAGACCTTTTCAGATGCAATTGAAATTTCCAGCGTGGGCAAGGATATTCAAGCTGCTAAGCAGGCTGTTGCCAGTTCACCGGATATAAGAGAGGAACTAACAGCCCCCCTAAAAGCAAGTATTCAGGCGGGGACTTATACCGTGAGTGCACAGAATTTTGCAGAGAAGCTGCTATCTAAATACGAAGAGGGACCCCTTAGCTTATAGCAGGATGCTAAGCTGGGGGCCGCTTCAAGGTCAAAAAAGAAGAGAGGTATATCTGTGGCGAGCTTAATGGAGAACTTAATGGATATTTTAGAAAAGGAGCAGAATGCTTACGAGGAGCTTCTTGTACTTTCCATAAAAAAGACTCCTGTTTTAGTATCAGGTGACACAAATACCTTACAGAAAATAACAGATGAAGAACAGCTTGTAGTAAGTGCGATTCATCATATGGATAAACAAAGAGAAGAGTTATATAAAGATATTGCCAACGTTATGAACAAGGATGTTAATACGCTTAGGCTTGTTGATTTAATCAGTTTATTAGAGCAAAGACCAAGCGAGCGAAAAAGGCTTGCGCTTGTCAATGACAGATTAAAGGAAACAGTAGAAAAAATGCGTCGTATAAATGAGCAGAACAAACAGCTCATTGAGAATTCACTGGAAATGGTTGAATTTGATTTGAGTTTAATGCAGGGGATGCGGAGTGCTCCTGAAACTGCTAATTATAACCGTGGTGCTATGAGTTCCGGAGAGGTGATGGGACAGCAGACGGGAAGCTTCGACGCAAAACAATAATTTGCGAGGTGCATCCAATGGGAATAATGGGAAGTTTATATATCGGAACATCAGGCTTGCAGTCAAGCCAAAATTCTTTAAATACTGTTGCGCATAATTTAGCCAATGGAAATACCATTGGCTATACCAGGCAGCAGATTCTATTTGGAGATAAACGTTATAACACTATTTCATCCAATGTAAATAGTGTGTCTAAGCAGCAGACCGGATTAGGCGTTACCTATTCCAAAGTCCGCCAAGTCAGAGACTATTTCCTAGATAAAACTTATAGACTAGAATCGGGCAGATGTGCTTTCTATGAGACACAGTATGGTGCGATTGATGAGGTACAGACATTGCTTCGTGAGTTAGACGGAAAGGCGTTTAACGCATCCCTAAGCAATTTATGGGTATCGGTTCAGGAACTGGCAAATGATCCAACCAGTTCTGTGAATCAGGGTGCTCTTGTTCAGTGCGCTTCTCAATTTGTAGAAAATGCAAAAGCAGTTTATGATGGGCTTAGCAGTTATCAAAACAGATTAAACTACCAAGTACAAACAGATATTTCAAGGATTAATGAAATTGGTGAGAGTATATATGATTTAAACAGTAGAATTACAGCAATAGAATCTGCCGGCAGGGAAGGTGCCAACGATTTGCGTGATGCCAGAAATTCATTGTTAGATGAATTGAGCCAGCTTGTAAATATGACGTATGAAGAAGACTTTGAAGGATCTGTAACGGTTGAAATTGAAGGTCATCAATTTGTAACGAGAGGGTCAACTTATAAAATCGGGTTAGATCAAGATAAAATAACCGGATTTTATACCCCTTTTTGGCTGACTGATGCAAAACAAACAATAATGGCGGATGGAACAACGAAGTATAACATTGAGAATGCAAAAGTATTTAACTTATCTGTGCCAATTTCAAGCAGTATGGATACGGATGTTGGCGGCATAAAAGCTAAGCTGTTAGCGCGAGGTGACCACAAAGCTAACTATACGGATATGCAGGATGTAGATTATTATAATAGTGTTATTGGAGATTCTGTTATCATGAATATGCAGACAGAATTTGATACTTTAATCCATAATATTGTAACTAAAATAAATGGGGTGCTTGCGGCGGTTTCCGATCCTTCCAGCGGCTATATGATGGATGGCAGCAATCCGCTTAGATTATTTGAGAAAATTTCAGATGAAGGATATGGCGAGGACCTTGGTCCTGGAAAAGAAAACACATTATATACTATAAGCAATTTGATTATCAATCCGGATTTGATGAAAACTCCAACTAAATTGAGTTTTATGAAGGATGGAGCAGAGGATAAAGAAGCGATGGAGCTTTTAAAGGCAGCGTTTGAGGAGGAAATATACACATTAAATCCAAATTCAACAAGTTGGGTAAATTTTACGGGCTATTATGACAGCATGGTCAGTCAGATAGCAAACCTTGGTTATGTATTTCACAGCATTTATGAGAATGAAGTTAAAACAATAAACTCGACCGAGAATGCCAGACAACAGGTTGCCGGTGTTTCAGACGATGAGGAGCTTTCCAATATGATACGCTTTCAGAATGCATACAATGCATCAAGCCGATATATTAATGTCATTGATGAAATGCTGGAGCATATTTTATCGACACTTGGAGCATAGGAGGGATACATATGGCATCACAATTTTTTGGATTAAATATTGCATATACAGGTTTATTGGCATCAAATGCAGGGCTGAACACAACGGCCAATAACATTTCTAATGTACAGACGGAAGGGTATTCCAGACAAAAGGTTACGCAGTCGGCTGCAAGTGCACTTCGTACATACACGACATATGGATGTGCCGGAGCGGGTGTGGATGTACAATCTGTTGATAGAATCAGAGATGTTTTTTATGATTTTAAATATTGGGAAAATAATACGAAAGTTGGGGAATATTCCGTATTAAAGGATTATATGAATCAGATTCAAAATTACTTTATAGATGATGAGTATACAGATGGTTTTAATACGATTTTCAATAAAATGTATGAGGCTTTAGAATATTTAAAGACGTCCGGTGGAGACATAACAAAAAAGCAACAGTTTGTAGGAAGCGCGGAAAGCCTTGCGTATTATTTTAATACGATGGCTCAAAATCTAGAAAAATTGCAATTGGAAACTAATGAATTAATAAAAAATAAAATAGACATGATTAATTCTTATTCAACTGAAATTGCTTCTTTAAATAAACAGATTAATACAATTGAACTATCAGGAGTTCCGGCGAATGAGCTCAGAGACAAAAGAGATTTAATTATTGATAAGCTTTCACTCATTGTGGATGTAGAAATTGAGGAAATACCTGTAATTGACAGCAATGATCCGGATAGAGATACGGGTTTAACCCGCTTTACTGTAAAGATTGCAGGCGGACAGTCGGTTGTAGATGGTGAAAGCTATAGTAAACTTGTCTGTGAGGCAAAAGAGAGTTATGAAACTGTAAACCAGTCGGATGCAGTTGGGTTATATGAAGTTTATTTTGAGGATGGCAGAGAATTTAATTTATATGGTAAAATGATTGGCGGCGAGCTTCGTGCATTGATTGATATGCGTGATGGTAATAATGGTGAGAATTTTACCGGTAAAGTTTCGGATGTGACAAAAGAAACAATTGATAATTCGATTTATACTGTCGTAGATATTGCAATAACAGCAGATTATTTAAAGGATTTAAATGCATGTACCTTATCTCAGAATGGCGGCAAAATTCTTTTAGGAAATCAAGAGTTTTGTTATGACAGCTTTCGGGTAGTATATGATGCGAATGGTGAGATTACGAATTACCAGTTTGTGATTAGCAATGATACAAATAAAAACCACATACAGCCTGATATAGGCAGAATTGGCAAGGATGCTGCCGTAGGTACCAGTGTTAATTATCAAGGGATTCCTTACTATCAGGAACAGTTAAATGAGTGGACTCGTGTTTTTGCATCAGCATTTAATAAGATTATTAGTGCTGATGGAGTAGTAGACAGCAATGATAAGCAGGCCGATATATTCTTTGCAGCTGATAAAGCAGCTGATGTGACACAGTGGCATTTTGATGCATCAACAGATGGCAGAACGGTTATTTCTAGTAAGGATGACAGTTATTATCAGCTTACGGCTAAGAATTTTGCTGTTTCCAATAAAATTTCCGAGGATGCTGGTTTAATGGGAACGCATACAAAGGAAGCCTCGGGTCAGGATAAATACGATACTATCGCAGAACTTATTGACTTAGGAACAAATAAAGACAAGGCGAGCTTTCGGGGGGCGACAGCAAGTGAATTTTTACAGTGCGTTCTATCTGATGTGGCATTGAATGCCAGCAATGCCAATACGTTTTATAACACATATACAACCATTCAGCATTCTATTGATAATCAAAGAAGCTCAATAAGCGGCGTTGATTCTGATGAAGAAGCAATTGAACTTGTGAAATTTCAACATTCATACAATTTGGCTTCTCAGATGATACAAGTACTGACAGAAGTATATGATCGATTAATTTTACAAACAGGTGTATAAAGAGGAGGTACTGTGAATGCGTATTACAAATAAAATCGTTCAGGGAAATTCGATTGCAGGTATTAACAAAAATAAAATAGCGCAGGATAAATTAAATACACAGTTTTTCACGGGAAAGAAAATATCCAGACCAAGCGATGATCCCGTTATTGCAATTCGGGCACTCAGACTGCGAACAAGTGTTACAAAGATCTCGCAGTATTATGAGAGAAATGTGCCGGATGCCAGAAGCTGGCTTGGTATAACGGGAGACGCTGTTGCCAATACGGTAGAGGTACTTGAAGATTTATATAATAATTGCACAAAAGGTGCGGTTGATTCCTTAAAATCAACCGACAGGGCAAAGATACTTGAAGATATGAAGGCATTGCGGGATGAAGTTTATTCAACCGGTAATTCTGACTATGCCGGAAGATATGTTTTTAGCGGATATCGGACCGATATGCCGCTTACCTTTAAGACTTCAACGACAAAGACATATACCATCACAGAACAACTTTCAAGCAAATGCCTTGAAGATATTGACTATGTTAATACAAAGGATTTATCAAAGGTTAATTCTGCGAATGCAGAAACAGGTATTACGACGACGGCTCAGGATGTAAAAACCAGCAATGTCCATCGCATTCGCCTTGCTTACGAAGCTTGTGACAAGGGGGGCTTGCCTTCCATTTCTTATTATGATGCAGCAGGTGTGCAGCAGACAATTACTGTTGACCAAAATGATGTGATTTCAGTCTATAGTGAAACTCCAAATCCTTATCTCTCAGCAGAAAATTCTACCAACGGTGTTACATTTATTCCGGAAACAGGTGAACTTATATTAAGTGATGCTGTTTATAATAAGCTGCAGGGCGTTTTGGATAAGGGTAATACCCAGCTTGTGGATGAAGGTGAAATTCGTATTACGTATAAGAAAAGTGAGTGGGCAACGAATGAACTAAGGCCGGAGCATTATTATGCCTGTGAGTCGGATGGCGTTAAATACAATGAAGAATTTTTGACGAATCTTCCGACAGATACGAAAGGGCAGGTCATTCATTATGATGTTGGCATGAATCAGTCGATTCGTGTTAATACAGTAGCCAATGAAATATATACACCTAACGTTGGAAGAGATGTAGATGAATTAATTGCAATTACAGAGAAAGTAACCGAAATGGAAGAAATAAAAAATAATTTAGAGAAAATGGTTGCTGCAGATCCTGATAATGCAGGCTTGGCGGAGAGACTGGAAGCAGTCACAAAAGCCTTTGAACAACTGAACTCTAAAATGCAGAGCATGTTTGAAAGCGGCATTACAAAGATGCAGGCTTATCAAGCAAAGGTATCGCTGGCAGAAACACAAGTAGGAAGCCGCGGGGTACGTTTGGATTTAATCGAAAATCGTTTATCTGCTCAAGCGTCAACATTTGAAATACTGCAGTCAGAAAATGAGGATGTGGATCAATCAGAAGTTCTGATTAAATTAACTGCTGCCCAGGGGATATATGAGGCATCGCTAATGGCTGTTAGTAAAATATCACAGACTAGCTTGTTAAATTACTTATAAAAGGAGAAGCATATGGAAGTTCAGACTAAAAATTTTGGTTTAATCAAAATTGAAGCAGATAAAATTATTCACTTTGAAGGTGGAATATTAGGATTTCCGGATTTAATTCAGTTTTTGCTTGTTTTTAATGAAGAACAAGGAAATAAGGGGGGGATTCAATGGCTGCAGTCACTTCAGGAACCGGCGTTTGCAATACCTGTAGTTGATCCGCTTATTATTGACAGCGAATATAATCCTATGATTGAAGATGATTTGTTAAAACCGCTCGGAGAGTTAAATGAAGATAATTTATTAGTGCTTACGACAATAACAGTGCCGTCAGATATAACTAAGATGACTGTTAATTTAAAAGGTCCTATCATTGTTAATACAGAGACAAAAAAAGCACGACAAGTCATTGTCGAGGATCAAAAATATAAGGTAAAGTGTCCTGTTTATGAACTGCTCAAGGAAAGAAAGGGTGGTGAATAATATGCTGGCATTATCCCGTAAGAAGAATGAAGCCATTATCATTAATAACAACATAGAAATCACCATTTTGGAAATAAAAGGCGAACAGGTTAAAATCGGTATTTCGGCACCAAAAGAAGTTCCGATATACCGCAAGGAAGTTTATGTTCAAATCCAAAATTCAAATGAGGAATCCGCAAATGCAGCCGGAATTGAAGCGCTAAAAAATTTATTTTAAATTTTATAAATGGTTTTTAGGAAAATGTTTAGAACACACTAAACATTTTCTATTTTTTTACCGATATAAAGGGTAAGAAACGAATTCGCAACGGTATTTCTGTGTACATATGTACATAGGTACGAACTTTCACACGGAGGTGAGCTTAATGGCAATAGAACCATTATCAAACACAGCACAAGTACAAACAAGGCAGCAGAGTAAACCAACTAAGGTTATAGAAAAGGGGACGCAGGTATTCAGACAGGACAGTATACCTACATTAGCAGAAGTTGCGCCCGATGCCGTATCAAAGCCTGAGGCAAAGGAGACTGATAATACAAGGGAGCAGGGGCAGCCATCAAAAGAGCAGCTAAAACAGGCTGTCGATAAGATAAATAAAAATATAAATAATTCGATGGTGGAGTTTGGCATTCACGAATCTACCCATCGTATAACAATTAAGATATTGGATAAAGATACGAAGGAAATTATTAGGGAATTACCGCCGGAACAGACGCTTGACATGATTGCCAAAGTTTGGGAGATGGCTGGTATTTTAGTTGATGAGAAAAGGTAGGAGGTAGCATTATGCCATTACGTATTACAGGAATGAATTCAGGATTAGATACAGAAAGTATTATTGCTGAATTAGTAAAAGCAAAAAGTGTTAAGAAAAACAATATGGTGAAAGCTCAGACAAAGCTTTCATATAAACAGGATGCATGGAAAGCATTAAATTCTAAGATTTTAAATTTATATAGTAAAACAATGAGCCATTTAAAATATGTATCCTCCTATTCACAAAAAAAGACTAGTGTGTCCAATTCATCAGTTGCAAGTGTTATAACCGGAGATAATGCAGGAAATGGTGTACAAAACTTACGGGTTGATAAGTTGGCAAAGAGCGGTTACTTAACAGGTGCCGTGCTCGGTGAAGGAACATCCTACACAAAGTCGACAAAGCTTTCGGATATTGCCGGATCGGACTTGGCAGCGGATGATAAAATTGCATTTGATGTTAAAGTTGGCTCTCAAACAAAGACAATTAACGTAAGCGGTAACTCCAGTATTGGAGATGTAGTATCTCAGCTGAAAAATGCAGGTGTAAATGCTAACTTCGATGAAGAAAATCAGAGATTATTTGTCTATTCAACGGGCACCGGTAAGAAGTTAGATTTTTCGATTACAGCTAATACAGAAAATGGCTCAAAGGCGTTATCGGCACTTGGTATTAACTATGTGGATTCCAATTCCCAAACGCATTATGAAAAGCTTGCTGGTTTAAATGCTCAGGAAATTCACGACATGATTGAAGCAGAAACGCTCACTCGGGCAGAAGCAGTGCAGGCTCAAATAGATCTTATGGATAAAGCAATTGAGGATTACGATAAGAAAAACAATAAATTTCTTACGGACAATGGATATCAGGATGATACAGAGGTAGATAATGCATATGCTGACTTAACTACAGAGAAGGCGGCGCTGTCAGTTGTACCTGAGAATGAATCAGCAGAAGATAAAAAGATTAGAGAAGATAAGCTAAAAGAAGTAGAAAACAAAATGACGGGCATTGAAAATTACCGCACCGATGTTGCTAACATGAATTTAGCTAAAAATGATAAAATAGATGCGGAAGCAAAACTTGCAAACAATAATCAGGCAATCAGAGATGTAGTAACAACAGAGATGAATGATAAAATTGATTATGCTAAGAAGGTTGTAGACGGATCTGTAACGGTTGGAAAATCTGATGCGACGAGGATTGTGGGGCAGGATGCGGTTATCTATTTAAACGGTGCAGATTTTTATTCCAGCAGCAATGTATTTAAAATCAATGGCTTGACAATTACTGCATTAACTGAAACAAAGGCGGGAGAGGAAGTTACTTTAACGACATCCGATGATTATGATGCCGTTTATGATACACTAAAAGGTTTTATCAAAGAATATAATGAACTTATAAATGAAATGGATAAGCTCTATAATGCGGAGTCATCTAAGGGATATGAACCTCTTACAGATGAAGAAAAAGAGGCCATGAGTGACTCTGAAATCGAAAAATGGGAGAATAAAATCAAGGATTCTGTTTTAAGACGAGACTCTACCTTGAGTGATGTAGCTAATATTATGAAAAGGGCGATGTCTTCGGGATATACGGTAAATGGCAAGACTATGTATTTATCTAATTTTGGTATTTCGACTGGGGGTTACTTTACTTCTTCTGACAATACAAAAAATGCCTATCATATTGATGGTGATAAAGACGATCCGACAGTATCCGGTAATGATGATATTTTAAAAGGTATGATAGCGAATGATCCCAGTACGGTTATTTCATTTTTTACGCAGTTGACGAGGAGTATGTCAGATTCACTGGGAGAACGAATGAAGTCTTCGGATTACAGCAGCTACAATTCAGTCTATGATGATAAAAAAATGAAAGCGGATTATGCGGATTATAAAACTAAAATAGCAGAACAGGAAAAGAAGATTCTTAGATTAGAGAATAAATATTATAAGCAGTTTACCGCTATGGAGACAGCACTTGCAAGGATGCAGTCTAGCCAGAGTGCCATTACCAGTTTATTAGGAGGCTCGTAAAGATGGCAATACCAAAGGCATATGCCCAATATAATAATAGTAAGATTCTTACGGCGTCCCAGCCAGAGCTAACCCTCATGTTATACGAAGGTGCGATTAAATTTTGCAATATAGCCATTATGGGAATTGAGCAAAATAATTTAGAAAAAGCACATAGGAATATAGTCAAGGTACAAAAAATTATTGATGAATTTCGTGCAACTTTAGACATGAAATATTCGGTAGCAGAAGATTTTGACAGAGTATATGTATATTTGTCAAAGAGACTGGTTGAGGCAAATCTTAAAAAGGATGCCGAGATTTTAGAAGAGGTAAATACGCATTTACGCTCGATGCGTGATACGTGGAAAGAGGTTATGAAAATAGCTCAGGCAGACAAAGTATAAAAGTGAGGAGGGAGGATTTTATTCTCCCCTCACATAGTTTCAGCATTCTTTAGCAAATTATGAGAGTTGAGGTATAGTAAATGGAGCAAAATTACATAACCATAATGATACAGAGTCTAGAAGAAAAAATAGCTGTTTTAGATCATATTATTGAGATGAATAAGGAGCAAAAAGCAATATTTAGTGAAGAAAAGTTTTCAACGGATGCTTTTGATCAAAATACAGATGTAAAAGCCGGACTGATTCAAACATTAAGCAGATTGGATGATGGCTTCCAAAATGTATACGAACATGTTAGAAAGATGCTGCAAACAGAAGAAGGAAAGAAAAAAAATAAAGCTCATATCAAGACTATGCAGAATCTTATTACCCAAATTACTGAAAAGAGTGTTGAAATACAGGCGCAGGAAAACCGTAATAAGGAACTGGCAGAGCAAATATTTGCAAGAGAGAAGAAACAAATTAAAAAAAGCAAGAAGGGCTCAAAAGCTGCAATTGACTATTACCGTTCGATGAATCGGGGAAATATATCAATGCCACATTTTATGGATGAAAAAAATTAAATTTTAAAAAAAGGTATAAAGTTTAATTTAATCTTTCCGATATATAATACAAGTAAAACAATTACTTAGCGATGACGAAGTACTTAACTGAAGCGTACGGTCAGAATAGGAAAAGTCAAAAACAAAAAAGTAAGCGGCATGGATGCCGCGTTTCATTCAAGGAGGAATATATTATGGTAGTACAACACAATCTTAGAGCAATGAATTCAAACAGATTACTTGGTTTAACAACTGCAAGCCAGACAAAATCAACAGAAAAGTTATCTTCAGGTTACAAGATTAACCGTGCAGCAGACGATGCAGCTGGATTAGCTATTTCTGAGAAAATGAGACGTCAGGTTAGAGGTCTTACACAGGCTTCTGCTAACGCTCAGGACGGCGTTTCATGTGTACAGACAGCAGAAGGTGCATTAAACGAAGTGCACGATATGCTGCAGCGTATGAACGAATTAGCAGTTAAAGCATCTAACGGAACAAACCAGTCAGAAGACCAGAGCTACATCCAGAGTGAAGTTTCTGCACTTATTTCTGAAATTGACCGTGTTGCTAGCACAACAACATTTAATGAGCAGAAATTATTAGATGGTAGCTTTTCAAGCAAAAATTTACAGGTTGGTGCAGAAAATACATCTAGTGATAGAATTTCTGTTACAATTGCGGCAATGAATGCATCAGGACTGAGTGTGGCTAATGTTAGCGTTTCTTCAGAAGGTGATGCTAATACTGCTATTGATACAATTAAAGCAGGTATCGCAGCATTAAATAAGCAACGTTCTGACATCGGTGCTATCCAAAACCGTTTAGAGCACACAATTAACAACTTAGACAACGTAGTAGAAAATACTACAGCTGCAGAAGCTGCTATTCGTGATACGAATATGGCGACAGAGATGGTTAGATACTCTAATAACAATATCCTCTCCCAAGCAGGTCAGGCGATGTTGGCTCAATCAAACCAATCTAATCAAGGTGTATTATCGTTGCTTCAGTAATTATCATTGCAAACTACCAAAGGGCTGGCCACTGGCCAGCTCTTTTTTTAGGGGAAAAATATGAAAAAGGAAAAGCCCCTTATTTTATTAAGGGATTATAATTTGAGCTATAAAGAACAGGTGAAAATTAAATCAACAGAAATTTTTTTTCAAAAATTAGAAATAAATAAGCCTATTTTATTTAGAGAATATAAAAAAACTAAATCTTATATCAATGATACATTACTGCAAAAAAAATATGAGCAACTATTTGAACTTATCGAATATTTTGATACAGATGATGGTCTTGGTGTAGTTCAATATTTTTCAGATATGAAAAGAGTTTATAATATAATAAATATTATAAAGCTGGAAAAGGAACTGGGTCTTCCTTATTTTTGTAATGGCATTTCTGATTTTGATGCGTTGCTGTATAAATATATAAAGCTTATTTTATATATGAGGCGTTTGGAAATGAAACTTCCTGCCAATTTACAGAGTGAATTTTTTGAATATGTAAATGATAACAAAATTTCTGGTGTGGCAATTTATACAATATGCCATGGCGAATTGCTTGCTAAAGATATTCGAATAGGATGTGCTTACTATGACGGTATAAAGGATAAAAAACAAGGAATAGTTTTTTTGAACTTATTATTAAAAAAATATCCGGGTAGGGAAGAAATATTAATTCGTGTGGCAGATGGATGTCTTGAACAGGGAGATATTAATTTGGCGCATAAATATTTAAAAGAAGTGGTACAGCCAAGTGACACAGTACTGATGCTGATTGAGGAACTAGAAGGAGCCGTATAAATGAATCATAAGAAGTTTTGCTTTATTGCGTGTACAAATAGTCCTTTGTTTATGGAGGAATGCAAACACTATATAGAAACATTATATGTGCCGGAGGGATATGAAATTGACCTGCTGACGATAGAAGGTGCTAAATCGATGGCATCAGGATATAATGAAGCTATGAAAAGTTCTGACGCAAAGTTTAAAATATATCTTCATCAGGATGTTTTTATTATAAATAAGTATTTTCTTCATAACCTTATCGATATTTTTGGGCAAGATGATAATATTGGCCTAATTGGTATGGTGGGTCAAAGCAAAATGCCTTCTAGTGGGATGATGTGGGATGCAAGAGAAATTGGCAATATGTATAATAAAAATGATATAGAGGAAATAAGTGAAGAAGAATATTTGCGATTTCCGTATCAATTAGCGGATGCTGAGGCTATTGATGGGTTTTGCATGATTACATCTAAAGATTTGGAATGGCGTGAGGATATTTTTGATGGCTGGGACTTGTACGATGCTTCGCAAAGTGCAGAGTTTTTAAGAGCAGGATATCGAGTGGTAGTTCCGCTGTCACCGGCGCCTTGGTGTGTACATGACGACGGGAGAATACTTAGTTTGTGGAATTATGATAAGTATCGTCAAAGGTATTTGAAGGAATATACATTAAACGAAAAAAATGAAAAAGGGATATCATTTATTTTGGTGTATAATAATGAAAATTATTATATGGAATGCTGTTACTATATAAATAAATTGAAGATACCAGAAGGATTTACAGTAGATATTATTGCTGTTGCGGGCGAATCTTCCTCAGCAGCGGCATATAATGAGGGCATGCATAAATCTAATGCTAAGTATAAAGTATATTTGCATCAGGATACATTCATTGTAAATCCAGATTTTATTTCGGATGTTCTTCAAATTTTTGAAAGTGACACCCAAATTGGACTGATAGGACTAATGGGTGGGATTAATTTAGCAAGTGATTTTATTATTTATAATTCTTGGAATCAAGGAAAGGCGTTTAAATGTAACGTGGATGCGACATTACAGATATGTATGGAATGTAAAGAGGATAAGGGTTTATACATGCTTTCAGAAGCAGTTGATGGCATGATAATGATTACACAATACGATATTCTGTGGCGTGAGGATTTATTTACGGAATGGGATTTTTATGATATATCGCAGTCTTGTGAGTTCAGATGTAAAGATTATAAAGTTGTAGTAGCAAATCAAAAAGTTCCATGGTGTTTACAAGATTGTGGTCATAGAAAATTGGACCGATATGATGCAAACAGAAAAATATTTTTAGAGAAATACCCTGATTTCCTGGCTTCTCCAGATAAAGAAGATATAGTATTTGATGAACCAAGGTATAATTTAGCGAAGGAAATTAGTGAGAAGTTTCTGCTATTGATTAAGCAGGGATATTTGTCGGAAGTAGTCGAAGCATTAGATAATTCTTTTGAATCGCTTCCAAGACTCAATGAGTTATCTTTGATGAAAAACATATTAACTATCTATAAAAGTGAAATGAATTTATTAAATGTAAATATATTTATGGCACATTATAAGGAATATGAGCAAATATGCACTCGGTATGAGCAGTTTAAGTTTTATTTAAGAAGAGTAGAGTATTTTGCTGATGCTGATGCGATCAATTTTTTAAAAGAAAAAGTGAGGAAAAAAGAAGTTTCGGAGGTAGCACTGGCATTAATTTCTAAATTTAGCTGCACATCTGGTGATAGGATAATGAGATATATAAGTGAAAATTAATGATATGATGAAAGGGTGTGGAAATGAAAATACTTTTTTTAGACTGGAAAGGCCTTGGCAATGAAGACGTAATAACGCTTTTTAAGCAAAAAGGATATGCTGTTACAAAGATATCTTATGATATTAAATTGACGGATGAGGAAGCCTTTAGTAAAGAATTCAAAAATATTTTGTCTAAAAACACATTTGATTTTTTATTTTCTTTTAATTACTATCCAATCGTATCGAATTGCTGTAAGGAAGCGGGACTGAAATATGTAGCATGGGTATATGACAGTCCGTATATTCATTTATATTCTTATACAGTTCCAAATTCCTGTAATTATATCTTTGTGTTTGATTATGGAGTATATGAGGAATTCCAGCAAGAGAACATTAAGACAGTTTATTATCTGCCTTTAGCTGTTGCTGAAAAAAGGATGTCATGCCTTTATAATACGGCTCAAATGCGAAAGAGACATGAGTGTGAGGTTGCTTTTGTAGGTTCAATGTATTCAGAAGCTAAGCATCAGTTATATGATAAATTCAAAGGTGTAGATGATTTTACGAAAGGCTACCTTGATGGCATTATAAATGCACAATTAAAGATTTATGGCTATAATTTTTTACAGGACGTAATGACTGATCATGTCTTAGAGCAAATGCAGAAGGTGTATCCTACGAACCCCAATGATCCAACAATTGCCACACCGGAATATATTTATGCAGAATATGTACTAGCGAGACAAGTAACTGCGTTAGAAAGAAAACAGGTAATCGAATTGCTTTCTGAGAGGTTTGATACAAGCTTATATACAAATGATCAGGCGCTTCAAGTTGGTAAAGCTCATAATAAGGGAAAAATAGATTATTATGATGAAATGCCTTTTGTCTTTATGAATGCCAAAATCAATCTTAATATTACTTTAAAAAGCATTAAAACAGGAATTCCATTAAGAGTGATGGATATTATGGGGTGCGGCGGGTTTTTGATTTCTAATTACCAGCAGGAATTATTTGAATATTTTACGCCGGATAAGGAGTTTGTATATTATGCTGATTATGGAGATTTAATGGAAAAAACAGCTTTTTATTTAGAGCATGATGATCTAAGACAAGCAATCGCACAAGCGGGTTGTAAGAATATAAGGGAAAATCATACTTATGAAAAACGATTATCAGCGATACTGGAAGTCATAAAGTAATAACTAGAGAAGCGATTTTGTGTAGAGGAATGAAATGATGCTTAATAAAATTATGATTTATTGTTGGGAGTCAGTATTTGAAACGCAATTAGTAAAGGCAGTAAAAGAAAATAATATCCAATATATCACTTTCTCAGAAAGAATTACTAATTATCATGCAGATTCAACATTTGCAGCAAAATTGATTGAGGTAATACATAAAGAGAAAGTGGAGGCTATTTTAAGCTATGATTATTTTCCGCTCATATCTTCTGTTTGTGAAATTAATGACATACCATACTTAGCGTGGATTTTTGATTGTCCGCAATATACGCTGTATTCTAAAACTATAACAAATAAAATGAATTATATTTATTGCTTTGATGCAATTTTTGCGGAGCGAATTTATGCATTAGGTGCATCAAATGTATTTCATTTTCCTTTAGCGGCAGATACTGATAAAATTTTAAATCATGAAGGTAAAAATCAAATTTCCTTTGTGGGAAATTTTTATAATGGGGAAAAGAACCGATTAAGGAACACAATTTTTTCGGACTATGTAACAGGATATCTAGAAGGAATTGTACAGTCTCAATTACTAATATATGGATACAACTTTATCAGAGAATCACTTGATGATACGGTAATAAATGAAATTATTAAAAAATGCGGGATAACACTTGGTGAAGAGTATATTTGGATTCCAGAGCAAATGGCTGCTGATGTAGTTGGAATGGAGGTTTCGGCGTTGGAGCGGGAACTTGTGATTGAAAGACTGAGCAATCAATTTTCGGTTACCTTATATAGTACTTCGAAGTTAAAAAAAGAATGGTATCAGAGACCGCTCTTGAAAATTAATGGATATGCAGATTATGAAAAAGAAGCTCCTTATATTTTTTATAATAGCAAAATTAATTTAAACATTACTTCTCGCACAATTGAATCTGGAATACCCCAGAGAGTTTTTGACATTCTTGGGAGCGGCGGATTTTGCCTTACCAATTATCAATCGGAAATTGCACAATATTTTGAGGATGGAGAAGAACTCGTTATGTATACAAGTCTGGAAGATTTATTAAGGAAGACGGAATATTATTTGCAACATGAAGAGGAAAGAAAAAGGATTGCACAAAAAGGGTATTTAAAAGTAAAAAATGAATTTTCTCTAAAAGAGCGAGTTGCAAACATGATAAATACAATAAGTTAATATAAAACAATAGTAGAGAAAGGTATACAAAAATGCATTTACTTTTATATGATATCGGAGCATATATCCAAAGTGACTTAATGGCAGCTTTAGAAAAGAAAAATATTACATATAAAAATATTTTATATAAGCTAAATAATGTAGAAGAGGATACCTTTTTTGAAAAAAAAGTCTTAGGTATTCTCAAACGGGATTGTTATGATGCAGTAATGAGTGTGAATTATTGGCCAGTATTAGCTAAAATCTGTTATAAAGAAAAGATTAAATATATTGTTTGGAGCTATGATAGTCCAATGAATATACCCAATATGTATGAAACACTGGGATATGATACAAATTATGTGTTTTTATTTGATCGGGCAGAATGTGAAGATCATCAGGGAAATGGGTTTAAAAATGTATACCATCTTCCATTAGCCGTTAATACAGACCGATTGGATAAAATCCCGATCAACGTTGCACTGAAAAAGAAATACGGTGCTGATATATCAATGGTAGGGGAGCTTTATAAGTCTCCATTACAGGATTTTTTAGAGTTTTTACCGGATTATGATAAAGGATATTTTACAGCGGCGGTGCAAACACAGTTAAAAGTGTATGGATGCAATCTGATAAAACTGTTGATAAATGACGATACAGTAGATAGAGTTAATAAAATCTATGAGCCTGTAATTAAAAAGAAACTTCAAAAGGCTGGAGTACAAATTACAGTGGCAAAGGAAGTGACTCATATTGAACGTTTACTTTTAATGGAAGTTTTGTCGGAGGAATATAAAGTCAATTTATTCTCTTCTTGGACAGAGCCGGAGCTTAAGAAAGTAAATTGGAAGGGAACAGCAGGTTACTTTACTGAAATGCCTCTTGTATTTAAAAGCAGTAAGATTAATATAAATGCAACCTTGCGTTGCATAGAAACCGGAATTCCGCTTCGGGCACTAGATATTATGGGATGCGGCGGCTTTTTATTATCAAACTATCAAGCGGAATTGGCAGAGTATTTTATAGATGGGGAAGAGGTAGTTCTTTATCATAGCTTAGAGGATGCCATAATGAAATGCCGCTATTATTTAGAACATGAAGAAGAGCGAAAAGAAATTGCAAGAAGAGGTTACGAAAAAGTGAAGCGGGCATTTTCGTATGAAGAAAGAATGAATACTATATTTGAAATTGTATTTAATTTAAATGCCAACCTCACTTAAAAAGCAAGCGGCGATTTTAGATAAAACTTCTTCATTTTCTTTACAAAGTGGTGTTCTTGTGCTTATAGCACCCAATGAATTATAATATTCGACATTAGGATAGTCCTTTGTTATATCATATGGATTTTCAGAACAATCAAAAAAATGCATTGATAGGCTCAAGGGCTGAGAAAGGTAAGAAGCGTATTCTTCCTTGTTTCCCCAAATTAAGTTTAAAATTTTAGCAGGCAGGATATTAAAAGAGATTCTGCCAAGCTGTGTATAAAACTGAAATCCAGCTAAATCTAAAGTAATAATAATCGCAGGAGATAATTCCTGGATTTGATTAAAATATAAATGCTTAGCAGTTTCTTTATTGATATCTAAATGATGTATAGTAAATAATTTGAAACAGGGAAGTGCCTGTAACAAAGTACATAATTCTAAGTGATAAGCATAATCTGCTGAGTCAGAAAGTAATATAATATTTTGCATACAATTTCCTCCATGATATGCTAGATTGTAACACACCACGCTTGGAATGTATAGAGATAAATATGTCAATTAAAGGAAGAAAATTGCGAAGATTGACATGGTTGGTTTATCTATTATACAATAGAGACATTGGTGTGCTATATAGTAAATAAAAAATAAATTTGTAATATTAAAATTAGAAATATGGAGAGAACTAAAATGAATAATGAAGATGGAAAATTAGCATACTGCATTGTAACACATAATCATCCAGAAGCTATTGATGATGTTTTAAATAAAATTGCTAATTTATTTAAAAAATATAATATTGATATTTATATATATGATTCAAGTGATAATGAAGATACATATCGAATTGTAAAGAGAATGAATATAGAGGGTTACGAAGATATCTATCACATAAAACTGGACTTTAATGAAATACCAACTTTGGGAATGAAATTACTTTTATTATTTCAAGGCTATGGACTTAAAAAAAGATATAAATATATTTGGCCGATAAAGGATAGAGATTACTTTGATGAGACAGTTATTGCTTCCGTTATGGAGCAAGTTAATCATAATTATGATGCGATGCTTTTAGCTATTGCGAGTTACCCTTGGATTGAAGATGAGCATTTTTCTGCTCAAGAGATATATTATGACCAAAAACTTTTTTTTAAGGAGTGGTCTTGGTTAGCTACTTCATTAGAAGTGACAATTTTTAATAGAGAAACTTTGTTAGAGCAAATTGATTGGGACGAATATAAAAAAAATAATTTTTTCGAAATTGGGAGTGGCTTTGATCATTATTTAGTTCTGTTTCAGAGCTTGGCTCAAATTGAAAAACCTAAAATTAAAGTTTTCTATGGAGAAGAAATATATGTTAAGATTTCAAAATTTAGTTCTCCTAGCAGTTGGCAGGATAGGGTTTTTGATGTTTGGTTGGTAAAATGGCCCAGAGCAGTTAATACGTTGTCACAAATATATGAGCCCTTTAAGGAGAAGGTGATTCAACAAGGCTGTTCAGTTCCATATTTGTTTGACAACAATGATTATCTAATTGGATTGCAGCAGAAAAATATTTTGACAACAAAAGTGTACGAAGAATATGGGGAAAGATGGAAGACTTTAACAGGACTGGATGAAATAGAGTTTGAGTTAATAGCAAAGGGAAAATTCTTTGAGCTTCTAAATTACACACTTAATGAGTTCGAGACATTTTTTGAGAAAAATGAGTACCTAAAAGCATACTCTTTATTACGTAGAAATAATTGGTTAATGTATTACTGGGGTGATGATACCTTTAAAATATTATCAGATTGTTTTGTAATCGATAATATAGAAAAAGTAGAAGGAATTCAAAATGGGATTTTTACAAATTGTCCTGACTATAACGTGGCAGTAGAAAAACATAGAAACTTACGCCGCTTAGTTAGAAGATTAGAATTTGATTTAATTCCAGAATTATGGGCAGAACTAGTAACGTTTATCAAACAAAACAATATTTCTACGATTTATTTATTGTTGATTATGAAGGCGGAGATTTCAGAGCAAGAGAAGGCTTTGGAAAGATTGCTTGAATTATTCAATATATTTAAATATAAGCCTGAGGGAATGTAAGCTTATAATTAATAATGATAAAAAAAGCAATAGTGTTTAAAAGAAAAGTGAAAGAGGGCAAGAAAAGATGAGTACATTTATAATTGCGGAAATAGGTATCAATCATAATGGAGATATGAATATAGCAAAGAGGTTAATTGATGCAGCGGTGGTTGCAGGGTGTGATGCGGTTAAACTTCAAAAAAGAACAATAGACAAGGTATATAGCAGGGAATTGCTGGATAGTCCACGGCAAAGTCCATGGGGGGATACCCAGAGGGAACAAAAGGAAGGCTTGGAGTTTAATGAAAAGGATTATGATGAAGTCGACAAATATTGTAAGTTGAAGGGTATTGAATGGTATGCATCAGCTTGGGATATTGATTCTCAAGAATTTTTAAAAAAATATAATTGCAAGTATAATAAAATAGCATCTGCTATGCTTACAGATACCCTGCTGTTAGAAACGGTTGCAAAAGAAAAAAAATATACGTTTATTGCTACGGGAATGAGCACATATGAAGAAATTGATAATGCGGTGAAAATATTTGAAAAGTACGAATGTCCATTTGAATTGATGCACTGTAATAGTTCTTATCCAATGCCAATAGAAGATGCAAACCTAAAATTAATTGAAAAATTAAGAATGAGATATGGCTGCAAGGTAGGATACAGTGGGCATGAGCAAGGAACCCTCGTGAGTATGTGTGCGGTTGCAATGGGAGCAACTTCGATTGAAAGGCATATCTCCTTGGATCGAACGATGTATGGATCGGACCAGAAGGCATCAATGGAGCCTTACGAGTTATGCAGTCTTGTTAAAGATATAAGAGATATAGAAAAGATAATGGGAACAGGTGAAAAAATTTTAACAGAGAAAGAGGCAGCAGTCAGAAAAAAATTAAGAGGATAAGTAATAATATATTAATAGGAGATAAAAATAGATGGTAGATAATACTGATATGGATTTCATAGAAAAAATAGTTATAAATAAAATGAATTCAAATTTTGAAAATACTTTTTTTTCTAATAATAAGATTATTATTTATTGTGCTGGTGCAGTTGCGCAAGTATTGCTTGAGGATATTCCTAAAATTGATAATATTTATGCTGTATGCGATAAAGAAGCAGACAACTATTCATTGTATTGCAATAAATATAGATTTGCTACAATAGAAAAAATATTAGAAGAATATGATATGCAGAAGCTCGACCTTAAAATAGCAATTTCAAGTTTAAAGTATTACAGCGAGGTAAAAAAAGAATTACTGAAATACGTATCAGAAGACATGATTTTAGGCTATGTGAATTGGGAGACACGAATTCATTACAATTTCAGAACTAGTGTGTATAAACAATGGCTAATTGAGAATAAGTCCCAGTTAAATTCAATTTATAGTAAATTAACTGATTCTGTTTCTAAAAAGTTATTTGAATATGCTTTAATAGGTAAAGAAAATGTAGCCGAAGAGGAGTGGAAAGAGAATGTAATTAATTCAGAATTTGGCCTAGCTAATTATTTTGATAATAATATATACGATACTTCGGATAACGAGGTGTTTTTAGATGTAGGTGCTTATGATGGTGATACATTAAAAGCTTTTGTTAAGTATACACAAAATAAGTATAAAAAAATTATAGCTTATGAACCGGATGAGGAATTATTCAAAGAACTTCATGATGAAGTAAAGAAAATGCAAGATGATAGAATAGAGATAAATAAAAAAGGCCTAAGTAGTTTTAATGGTGTCATGGGATTTGAAACATCAAATAATAAGTTTTTAAGTCAGCCTAGTGATGAAGCAGTAAATAAAATAGAGGTTGTGACAATAGATGAAATAAAAGATGAAATCACTTTGATAAAAATTTGTATAAAAGGAACAAATAATATTATGAATGTTATGGAGGGCGGCAAAAATACTTTGTGTAAAAAAGCACCTAAACTTGCTATTTTAGTTTCTCCCAACGAAGATGATATTATAAAAATTCCTGAAAAGCTCATGCAAATAAATCCAAATTATAAATTATTCTTTAGAATTGCGTCATATAGCCAACAGAATGATCAAAGGCTCAGTTATTGTTATTATGCTTCCATATAAATATAATTAATAAGATAGCGAGAAAGAGAAAAATAAGAGGTTAACTTAAAATGATAAAAATGGTTATATTTGATATCGATGGTATTATTACTGACGATACGGTTACTATAGATGAAACCGGCAGAGAACAGAAAAGAATGAATTTTAAGGATGTAGATGCAATTTATGAGCTCCATAGAAATGGTTTTAAACTAGCAGCTATTACTGGTGAAGGTAATGCTATGGTAGATTACTTCCAAAAAAGATTTCCATGGGATTACTTCTATTCAAATAATAAACATAAAAAAGATACTATTAAAGCATTAGTAAAAGAATCAGGAATTTTATTAGAAGAAATGTGCTTTATTGGAGAAGGAAAGTATGATGTTGAAGCGCTGGAGTATGTAGGATTAGGGGTGTGTCCCGTAGATTCGATCGACAGAGCAATAAAGGCAGCGGATATTGTGTTACAAAATAAAGGCGGGCATGGCTGTGTTTGGGAGTTAATAGAAATTTTAAACAACTATAATAATGAAGAAACGCCACAAAACTATTTTTACAAAAGACTTGAAGAACATGCGAGTATTTTTAAAACAATGGCTTCAGAGCAGGAATTAATTAAAGATGTCATGGATATTGGAAATGAAATTATAGAGGCTTTTAATAAAAGAGGACAAGTATTTTTGTGTGGAAATGGCGGAAGTGCTGCGGATGCACAGCATATTGCCACAGAATTCATAAGTAAATTTTATAAAGAACGTCCAGCAATGAATGTAGAGGCATTGACTGTTAATACGTCGACATTGACTGCAGTTGCAAATGATTATAATTATGAACGAATTTTCGTAAGACAATTAGAGGCAAAGGCGAATGAGGGCGATATTTTGATTGGTATTTCTACGAGTGGAAGTTCAAAAAATATAGTAGAAGCACTGCGTTATGCAAAAAAGAAAAAAATTAAAACCGTTATGCTAATGGGAAATTATATTAATTTTGAGCTGCAAGATATAGCAGATTATACCATTAAGATTCCTTCAAAAATTGTGCCAAGGATACAGGAGGCTCATATCTTTATTGGGCATTTATTGGCTGAATATGTAGAAAGCAAAATGTATGGGGAATACATTAATGAAAATGAGAGGAATTAACAAGGCATGAAAAAAAGAGTCGCTGATATAATTATGGAAGTCTTATTACAAAACGATATTAAAGATTGCTTTTGTGTAGTAGGTGGAGGTTCCATGCAGTTAAATAATGCATTGGCAAAGTGCGATGAGATATCTAAGTATTATAATCATCATGAACAAGCCTGTACAATGGCTGCAGAAGGTTATGTTAAGGCAAGCGGGCGTTTACCCCTTGTATGTGTAACAAGTGGTCCAGGTGGAACAAATACTTTAACAGGAGTATTGTGTGCCTGGCAAGACAGTGTGCCTATGCTAATCTTGTCGGGACAAGTCCGTACAGATATTTCAGTACCTGATTCGGGATTGCCGTTAAGACAACGCGGTGAGCAAGAATTTCAAATTGTTCCGATGGTTTCACATATGACAAAATATGCGAAAATGATAACCAATCCTCTTATGATTAAAAGAGAATTGCAAAAAGCAATTGATATTGCTACGACAGGAAGACGTGGACCGGTTTGGCTTGATATTCCCTTGGATGTTCAGGGTGCATTGGTAGAAGAAGAGGATTTATTACCTAGTATTGAGAGACAAGACGTAATACCAAGTGTAAAAGAGGAAGATATAGAATTTTTAAATCAAATCTTACATGAGGCGAAGAGACCATGTATTCTAGTGGGTTCAGGTGTGCGGGCATGCAATGTAGTTGATGAATTTAGATCATATGCTGAAATTTTAGGGATACCTGTTGTTGCTGGTATCCATGTTGCTGATGCACATTATAAGGAGTACCCATTATATTATGGTATGTCAGGTACAATCGGACCAAGATTAGGTAATCTAATATTACAAAATGCGGATGTAATTGTTACGATAGGAAATAGTCTCCATATATGTGAAACTGGATTTAATCAGGAAGAATTTGCAAAGAATGCCAAAATTATTATGATTGATATTGACCAGAACGAAGCGATGAAGCCAGGATTAAATATTTATCGTTTTTTACATACGGATTTAAAACAATTTTTTATAAAGGCTTTGCCAATTGCTAAAAAAATCCCTGTAGCCAGTGAATGGATTGCGCATTGCAATAAAATGAAAGAACGATTTCCGATGATAGAGATACCTAATGATTTGGAAATGCAAGGCAAGGTCAGACAAAATCACTTTTGGGCTGCTTTCGAGAAATATGCACCGAAAGACTGTATTATTGCCTATGGAAACAGTATGGGAGTTGCAGGTGTCGTTCAAAAAGGTATACAGTATCCAGAACAGCGTTTAATAGCAAATTTTTGGGTAGGTACAATGGGAAATGATTTACCAGAAGCGATTGGGGCGGCAATAGGAAGCGGGAAGCAAGTAATATGTGCTACCGGTGATGGTTCTATTATGATGAACTTGCAAGAGCTGCAGACAATTATTCATTATGAATTGCCGATAAAGATAATTTTATTTTCGAATGATGGATATGGGACAATTAGACAATCATGTAAGAACTTTTTTGATGGAGTTATGGTTGGATGTGATGAACAATCTGGAGTTGGGATGCCGAATTTTGAGCAAGTTGCAAAGGCATTTAAATATAATTATAGAAAATGTGAAACGAATCAAGATGCTGAAGAGTGTATAAAATGGTTATTCGAAAGTGAAAAATTTGCTTTTTTAGAGGTGATGCAAGATTTTGACGATGCATATGAACCTAAATTAAAGTCTAGATTATTACCAGACAATACATTTGCAACTCCGGCATTACATGATATGTATCCGTTTATTGATAAGGAAGAATTAGATAGCTATATTTTATGGTAGGAGTATAAAAAATAATGAGCAGAGAATATTTATTTAATAAAATACCTAAAAATGTTCCCAAGATAGAGACAAAACACAGAAAGATATGTACAAAGATTCCAGTTCCGGAAAGTATGGAAATCATTGAGAGACATATGAAATATGAACCTTGGTCAATGAACCATCAACTTTTAGCGATTTGGGATAAAGCTATAGATTATCAAGTATTTGATAAATGGGGTAATGTTTGGGTTGATTTTTCCTCTGGAATTTTTGTGACCAATACAGGACACGGAAATCCAGACATGATTAAGTCTCTTCAGGCGATGCTGGAAAAACCAATGTTAAACAGCTATTATTATGGGTTGGAACAACGATCATTGCTTGCAGAAAAATTAATCCAAATGACACCGGAAAAAATGGATAAGGTTTTCTTTCTAACAACAGGGTCTGAGACGACAGAATGTGCGCTCAAGCTCTGTAGGATTAGAGGGAAAAAAATCAGAAAAGATAAAATAGGAATGATAGGATTTGCGGGTGCCTTTCATGGTAAAACATTGGGAGCTCAAACAATGGCAGGAAAGCCATTAGCCCAGGAATGGATTGGTAATCTAGACCCATTTATTTATCATTTGCCGTGCCCTACCAATGCATATGAAAGCATGGAACAGATTTATGATGAGGAATGGGGTAGAAAGGTTTTTCAAAGAGATATTAAAAAGCTTGAGGAGCAAGGTGTTGATTTAGATACAATAGCGGGTTGTATTATGGAGCCTTATCAAGGATGGGCAGCACTATTTTATCCTATTGGCTATGTAAAAGCTTTAAAAGAGTTCCTTGAAGCAAAGAATGCCTTATTTGTTGCAGATGAAGTACAGGCAGGATTTGGAAGAACGGGAAAGCTGTTCGGATACGAGTATTATGGAATTGAGCCAGATATTATTTGCTGTGGAAAAGCAATTAGCGGTGCTCTGCCTTTATCCGCAGTAATCAGCACAAGTGAGATTCTTGATGTAGATAGTTCCCTTAATAGTACTCATGGCGGAAGTCCGCTGCCGGTTGCCTCATCATTAGCTAACTTAGAATATCTTCAAAGAAATCATTTGGTTGAAGAGGCAAAGAGAAAAGAAGTATTATTGCAAAGAAAATTTGATGAACTAAAAAAGGCACATCCTGAGAGAATTTGCAGCATTCATGGAATGGGTATGGCATTTGCTGCCGTGGTTGTTAAACCAGGAACTAAAGAATTAGATATTGAATTAGTCGACCGCACAATTGAAAGGGCATTTGAAAAGGGCTTGATGTCAATCAGAACTATGACCGGTACAATAAAAGTGGGACCTCCATTAACAATTCCGGATGATGCATTAATTGAGGGGATGGATATTATTCTTGAATCCATGAATGAAATAGTAGAAGAATTAGAAGGTTGAATATAAAATGGGTGAAATTAGACATACAGGAATTTATGTTAAAGACATGAAAAAAATGAAATCATTTTATCAAGAGTTTTTAGGCATGGAAGAAGTAGTACATAAAATAGAACAGAGCGAATATATTCAAACCATTCTAAACTTACCATGTGATTCTGTAGAAGTATGTAAATTAAAGGATAAGACAGGGGGAATGATAGAACTGCTAAAGGTTGATGTTGAGCAGTCAATCACACCAAGCAGTCCAGTCTGGTCCTTGGGAAAATTTCATATTGCTGTTACGGTAAGTAACATAGAGCATGAATTTGAAAGGATGAGCCGGGAAGGGATAGAGTTTATTTCCAGGCCAATGGTTTCACCAGATAATTTTGCAAAAGTATGTTTTTGTATGGACGTTGAAGGCAATTATATAGAATTGGTAGAAGTATTATAAAGGTGATTATTATATGAGCAGAAATAATATTGGTATTATGGAAGGCAGACTTACTCCCAGCGAGGGAAGGGGAATACAATTTTTCCCGTTCAGTAATTGGGAAAAGGAGTTTTATATTGCAAGAGAAATAGGATTAGATGAAATAGAGTTTATTTTTGATTATGATAACTATGAGAGCAATCCTATTTGGAATGACAGCGGTATAGAAAAACTGAAGGAAGTAATAAAAAGTACCGGTGTGAAAGTCAATTCAGTGTGCTTTGATTATTTTATGAGAAGGCCATTTTTTAAAAGTACTTTGGAAAAAGATAAATTAAAACAGGAAAACAAAATAATATTATTAAAGGTAATTTCTTCAATGGTGCAGTTAGATACAAAATTAATAGAAATCCCTTTAGTTGATGCGTCGTCTTTATCTAATGAAACAGAGAAGGAAGAGTTTAAAGTATTTTTAATAGATGTGATTAATAGTTCAAATGAAGATATACGTATTGGGTTGGAAACAGATTTACCGCCTAAGGAATTTAAACAATATTTAGAAGATATTGCTCTTAGCAATGTGGGGGCGAACTATGACAGTGGTAATAGTTCTGGTATCGGGTATGATGTACGTGAAGAAATAGCGGTATTAAATAAGAGGATTTTTAACGTCCATATTAAGGACAGAATTTATAAAGGAAGTACGGTTAAGCTGGGTACGGGAAGTGCAGATTTTTCGGCATTGTTTGAGGAACTAAAGAAAATTGGCTATGAGGGAAGTTTTATTCTTCAAGCAGCCCGCGGTATAGATGGAAATGAAGCAAATGAAATAAAAGAACAGATGAAGTTCATAGAGAGTCTCCGGCAGTAAAAAGAGCAAAAGACAATTCTATCTATTATTTTTGAAAAGAGGATTTTATGAAACTAGGCTTAGAAGAAAAAATAGTTTTAATCACAGCATCTACAAGAGGGATTGGATTGGCTGTTGCGACATTTTTTTTAGATGAGGGTGCAACTGTAATTATAAATGGAAGAGATATATCCAGGGTTGAAGAGATAGAAGCAAAATTGAGGAAACAATATGGCCAAAATAAAGTATGGGGCTTTGGCGGTGATATTACTGAAACTGAAAATTTACAAAGCTTACATGATTTTATAAAAAAGCAATGGGGAAGAATCGATGTAATAGTATCGAATCTAGGAACAGGAAAGGCATTACAGAGTAATAAACTTAATATGAATGAGTGGGAGCATATGATGAGGATTAATCTTCTTTCAGCAGTCAGCCTGATTGATACTATGTTGAGTTTATTAGAGCACGGTAAAGGTGCTAATATATTATTTATTTCTTCCATTGCGGCATATGAGCGTTCAGCCGCACCATATGCATATGCTGCGGCCAAAGCAGGATTACTCACTTTAGTAAAGAATATGTCATATGATTATGCGAAAAAGAATATACGGGTTAATTGTGTTTCACCGGGTAATATTTATTTTGACGGAGGACGTTGGCAGCAAATTTATGAACAGGATAAAGAGGGAACGGAAAAACTTCTGGAAAATCAGGTTCCTTTGAAACGTTTTGGCAGGACAGAAGAAATTGCTGCGCCAGTGGTGTTTCTCTGTTCCGAGAAAGCCAGTTTTATAACAGGGGCAGCATTAGTAGTTGATGGCGGTCAGAGAAAGGAAATATAAAATGAAAATTGCGGCATGCCAGATGAATATTATATGGGAAGATAAGGAAAAAAATTTAGAAAAGTGCAAAGGCTTTATGCATGAGGCGAAAAGCAACGGTGCGGATGTTATTTTTTTCCCGGAAATGAGTTTGACCGGTTTTTCTATGCAGGTAGATAAAACGATAGATTATGAAGGAAAAACAATCCAGGAAATTAAGAAGCTGGCTTCTGAATATAACATTGCAGCAGGGATTGGCTGGGTAGGAAAAAATGGGGATAAGGCTGAAAATCACTATAGCATTATTTCGCATGCAGGAGTTTGTATTTTGGATTATATAAAAATTCATCCATTTAGCTACGCTGAGGAAGATAAATATTTTGAAGCCGGTAATAAGTTAGAATTTTGTCAATTAAATGAATTCAATACTGCAGCGGCTATTTGCTACGACTTAAGATTTCCGGAAATATTTCAAGCGGCTTCTATGGAGGCAGATATCATTATTGTTCCGGCAAACTGGCCAGCGGCAAGAAGTAAGCATTGGGAAGCTTTGCTTATGGCAAGGGCAATAGAAAACCAAGCGTATATTGTGGGTGTCAATTGTGTTGGGCATATGGGTAAACAATATTATGCAGGAAAAAGTCAAATCATTTCACCGGGTGGCGATATATTAACGGATATCTGTAACGCTGAGAAAATTCTATACGCAGAAATAGAAAATGATATCGGCTCTTACAGAACAGAATTTCCGGTAAAAAATGATAGAAGACAAGAACTATATAAGGAACTAAAGGTGGAAAAGTATGAGTGTAATAGATAAATTTTTAATAACCGATAAGGTTGTTTTAATTACTGGGGGTGCCGGTTTATTAGGCAGACAATATGCAGGTACCGTTATAGAAGCTGGAGGAATACCTGTATTATTGGATATTAATTTAGATGCACTAAAGTTAACAAAAAAACAGCTGGATGAGGAGTATAATAAGCAAACAGCTGAGATTTATCAAACTAATATAACGAACAAAATAGAATTAGAAAAAGTTAGGGATGAAGTAATTTTAAAGCACGGACATATTGATATACTAATTAATAATGCTGCTAATAATCCTAAAATGGAAACCAAGACTCAAAACATGAGTAACAGCAAGTTTGAATTTTTTTCAGAAGAAATTTGGGATGCGGATTTTTCAGTAGGACTTAAAGGCGCATTTTTTTGTACACAAATATTTGGTGCTCATATGGCAAAGCAAGGCAGCGGAGTGATTTTAAATATATCCTCGGACCTCGGTATTATAGCACCGGATCAAAGAATTTACTATAAAGAAGGTTTAAGTGAAGAAGAACAGACTGTGAAACCAATAACATATTCTGTTTTAAAGCATGGAATATTAGGTTTAACAAAATATATTGCAACATATTGGGCCGATAAAGGGGTTAGATGTAATGCACTTTGCCCGGGAGGGGTATTTAATGGACAGGATAAGGCATTTATTAACAAGCTAACTGCGCTAATACCTATCGGTAGAATGGCCGATATAAATGAATATAACGGAACAATATTATATATGATTTCAGATGCCAGCTCGTATATGAATGGTTCTACTGTAATAGTTGATGGGGGAAGGACTTGTTGGTAGGAGATAACGTATAAGAAGTTATATCTGGTATGAAGTGGAGATTCAAATGAAAAATATAATCATTAGTGAAGATATTGAGACAATCTTATCCAATATTTCCCATGAAAAATGTAAGGAAAAAACTTTTTTAATAAGTGGTGCAACAGGAGCCATCGCAAGATATCTAGTGTATACATTGTTAGAACTAAATAAAAAAATACCGGATACAAACTGTAAAGTAATTGCTTTATGCAGAAATGAAAATAAGGCTAGATTGATATTTGAAGAGTATTTAGATGATAAAGCCCTTGCTTTTTTGTTTCAAGATGTTGAGAAGGAAGTGGAAATTAATTCAAGTATAGATTATATCATTCATGCAGCGAGTAATTCAGCATCAAGACTTTTTCACTCCAACCCAGTAGAAACAATAACAGCTAATATTATCGGATCAAATAATTTACTGAAACTTGCAGTAAAAAAAGAAATAAAAGGTTTTGTGTTTTTTAGCAGCGGGGCGGTATATGGTGATGACAGCAATGCTGAGCATGATGTTAAAGAGGATGAGTTTTTTCCGATTAGTCCATTAGAGAGTGAGAATTGCTATGGACTAAGTAAAAAAATGACCGAAAACCTTTGTATTAGCTATGGAAGTGAATATGGGGTTCCGGTAAAAATAATGAGAATTGCACATACATATGGACCTGGTATGGATTTAAATGACGGACATGTTTACTCAGATTTTGTGAAAGCAATTATAGAGCACAAAGATATTATTATCAAAGGCGATTGTTCTAGTAAAAGACCTTTTTGTTATGTGACAGATGCAATCATTGCTTTTTTTATTATTTTATTTAAAGGAAAAGAGCAGGAAGCATATAATATGGCAAATAATAATGAATTTATAAGTATTAAGGAATTGGCAGATTGTTTAGTTAAGGAGATTTTTCCTAACAATAATAGCAGTGTTATTGTGAATAAAAAATCTAATGATTGCACGAGAGAAGAAAAGTCAATTGATGTAAGCAAATTAATTAAGCTTGGATGGTACCCAAGAATTACGGTAAAAGAAGGATTTAAAAGAACGGTATTAGCATTACAGGAAAAAGAGTAAGAAAATAATTGAAAAGATTGGGAAAAGAACGAATGAATGGATTTGAGCAATTAGAAAAAATTGATAGTGAGGATACAATTGTTAATTTATTAATTAAAGAGTGGAAGGATGAGGGAATAAATAAATTAGACAGGGTATATTTATGGGGAACGGGTGAACTAGGACAGTTTGCTTATGATGAGTTCAAAAGAAATAATAGAGAGGTTGTAGGAATAGTTGATAATGATATAGATAAGGTTGGAGAGTATATCGAAGATACACCTATTATTGGTCCTTCTGATTTAGAAAGTAACATAACGATAGTTATTTGCACTATATCATATGGAGAAGTTAAAAGACAGATAAAAAGCCTGTCTGGCAATAATTGTATTTATTATGAAATCATTCCGTTTGTCTTTAATGAGTTTTCTACTTATTACGAAGGATTCAATAATCTTATATATGAGCTGGTTGAAAATAAGAATAAATATTTAAAGATTGCTGAATATTGTGAGGATGATATTTCTAAGTGCATAATCAGCAATGTTATCAAATATCGTTTAACTTTAAATGGTGATTGGCTCGAAGAGGCATATAAAAAGTCGATTAGTAAAAACAAAAAAATATATTTTGATGATGATTTCATAACAGTTGATAAGGAAGAAGTATTTGTAGATTGCGGTGGATATATTGGTGATACCACAAGTGAGTTTATCAATTTTAGTAAGGGTAATTATAAGCAAGTCTACTTGATTGAACCCGATAACGAACTTTTGGAGACAGCCAAAAAAAATCTTTCGAATTATTCAGGAATTAAATTTTTAAATTTTGGAATAGGTGATAATCAAAAGCAGTTGAGATTTAATCGTCATGGTGGAAATGGTTCGGGCAGTGTTGATGTAAATGGTGAATTTGTTATTAATATTGAGAAGCTAGACGATATTATCACAGAAAAACCAACATACATCAAAATGGATATTGAAGGTTCGGAGATGGTTGCATTAAAGGGAGCGGTAAAGCTAATTAGCCAATATAAACCCAAACTGGCAATCAGTGTTTATCATAAAAAGAAAGATTTGTATGAGATAGTGGAATGGGTGGATAATCTTAATTTAAATTATAAGTTTTATTTTAGACATTATTCGAATTCACACGATGATACCGTATTGTACTGTATTCCACAAGTTTAAATAAAATTAAGTCTAATGAAAGTAGAATGATTATATGGAAAATCAAGATTATAGAAACCGGATATGTTCTTATTTAAATAACAGAGGAAAACAATATGCAGACTATTTAGAGGAAAAATATAAAAAATTTAAATACATCTGTGTTTTTGGGGTTGGTAATATTGGAAAAAGTTTACCGGAAGAGTTGGCTCAAAATGGAATTGTTGTAAACTTTTTTTGTGATAATGATAACAGTAAAGTTGGAAATAAATATAATGGGATTTTATGTATTTCACTAGAGGAATTAGAAACTTATAAAGACGAAACAGTGGTAATTATTGCCACGAGATATTTTAAAGAAATTTACAAACAGCTGCAGGAATTAGGGTTTAAAAATTTAGACAGGGTGTTAAGTAATAAATTTGATGTTGATGGTTACTTTAGAAATAATAAAGTAGAAAGTGTTATAGATAAAATCACTAAGGTGATAGATATTTTAGCAGATGAGGAGTCGAAACGAGTATACACAAGAATAATTGAAGAATGGTGTATAAACGATTACAGCTATGGACAATTAGATGATATCTGCTTAGAAAATCAATATTTTGATAAAGACGTAATTAAATTAGAGAAGGATGAAATTTTCGTTGACTGCGGAGCTTATATTGGGGATACATTGGATGATTTTATACTTGTAACAGGGGGAAAATTTCAAAAAGCCTACTTATTCGAATTAAGTATTTTAAATTTTAAAATTTTAGAAAATAGAGTCAAAGATGTTTATGCAGCAGTTAGTGAAAGAATCGAATCTATCAATAGTGGTGTTGCAGATGTGACAAAAGAAATATATTATTGTGAGGATGATGAAGGCAGTTTATTATCTGAAGGCGGAAATCAAAAGGGACATGTGATAAAGCTAGATGATTATTTCACAAATAAAAAAGTATCTTATATTAAAATGGACATTGAGGGAGCAGAGCTTAGTGCGTTAAATGGAGCAGAGAAATTGCTGAAAAGATGCAGCCCTAAGCTGGCCGTTTGCCTTTATCACAAGCCGCAGGATTTATGGGAAATTCCATTATATTTAAAAAAATTAGTTCCGGAATATAAATTATTTATAAGGCATTATACAGATTTATTAAATGAAACAGTATGCTATGCATTGATATAATTGGTATTTCTTAATTAGGAGAGACAAATGATGAAGGTAGTAATTTTAGCTGGTGGATTGCAAAGTACAATTGATAATATAGCAGAGGGGATACCAAAGCCTATGGCAGAAATAGGCGGTAAGCCGATGCTATGGCATATAATGAAAAATTTTTCAACTAGGGGATTTAAAGAATTTATTATTTGTGGTGGATATAAAGTAAATATGATTAAAGAATATTTTAAGGACTTTTATATTTATCAATCAGATATCACTGTGGATTTGAAAAAAAATCATATCGTTATTCATAAGAACTTAACGGAAGATTGGAAAGTATCTATTGTGGATACAGGAATAAATGCTTCGCCAAGTGAGCGTGTAGCTAAGGTAGAAGACCATATTGGAAAAGAAAATTTTATTGTTACTCATGGAGACTGTTTATCCAATATTGATTATAATGAATTAGTCAGGTTACATAAATTGTCTGATAAAATCGCAATGATTAGTGTAGCTATGCCTACCGGAAGAAATGAAGTATTGCCTATCGGAGAAAATGATATGATCATGAAAGATATTTTTGCGCAACTACCAGAGAATCAAGCTTGGGTTAATGCATGCTGTAAAATATTTAGTAATGATATCTTTTCTTATTTAAGAGATAATGATGATCTTGGCCCAAAACTGTTTGCGGAATTGGCAGAGAAAAACGAGATAGTCACTTATAAGCATAAGGGATTTTGGGCACCTATAGAAACAAAGCGTGATCAAGTTAAGATGGAAGCTTTGTGGAATCATGAGAAAGCACCATGGAAAATATGGAGTTAGGGGTTAATTATGAAGGTAGTCATTCTTGCAGGCGGTATGGGAACGCGATTTAGTGAAGAAACAATTACTAAACCAAAACCAATGATTGAAATTGGGGACAGACCTATATTATGGCATATTATGAAAACATATGCTCATTTTGGGTTTACAGAATTTATTATTTGTTGTGGATATAAGGGAAATATTATAAAAAGATATTTTGTTGATTATTATACGTTAGCTTCTGACAATTCCTTTGACCTCAAAGAAAAAAGCATTTCCAATCAAAAATGTGAGATTGAACCATGGAAAGTAACGTTAGCAAACACTGGACTTAGAACATTAACTGCAGGCAGAATATTAAAAATTAAGGATTATATTCAAGATGAGCCATTTTTTCTCACTTATGGTGATGGCGTGGCAAATATAAATATTAAAGAACTGCTTGAATTTCATAATAAAAATAAGAAGACCGTAACAATCTCAACAACTCAACCAGAAGGTAGATTTGGTGTTATTAAGTTTGATGAAAATAGTGGAACAGTTTTACGTTTTCAGGAAAAGGCTCGAAGGGATCAGGGCTTTGTAAACATGGGCTTTATGGTTGCAGAACCATCGATTTTCAGTTATTTGGGGGACGGAAGTGAAATGCTTGAAGCAGGACCGTTCAATAGACTGCTGTCTGCGCAGCAAATAGGAGCATATCAGCATAATGGTTTTTGGTCGCCAATGGATACAGTAAGAGATAAAGATTACTTAGAAGATTTATGGGAAACAGGAACTGCACCATGGAAAATATGGTAAATTACGAGGAAAAATATATGTGGGATGTTTCGTTTTATAAAAATAAAAAAGTTTTAATAACGGGTCATACTGGATTTAAAGGAAGCTGGTTAAGTGAAATTTTACATTATTTGGGAGCAGAAGTGACTGGATATGGCTTGCTTCCAAACACTACTCCAAGTCTGTTTGAAATCTGCAATACGAACAGTAAACTGAATTCCATTATTGGTGATATAAGAGATTATAAAAGTTTGCTGGAGGTTTTTTCAAAGAATGAGCCAGAGCTTGTAATACATATGGCAGCACAGCCGCTTGTAAGAGAATCTTATGAAGAACCATTGTATACATACGAAACAAATGTAATGGGAACAGCAAATGTATTAGAATGCATCCGTAATACAAATTCAGTTAAGTCATTTATAAATGTTACAACGGATAAAGTGTATGAAAACCAAGAAAAGAAAGATGGCTATATTGAAACTGACCGTTTGAATGGCTACGATCCATATTCAAACAGTAAATCTTGTTCTGAACTTGTTACTCGATGCTATCAACAATCATTCTTTAGTCAAAGGGAAGTAGGTATTTCTACATGCCGGGCAGGAAATGTCATTGGCGGCGGGGACTTTGCGAAGGACAGAATTATTCCGGATTGTGTAAGAGCGGCAAAAAAGAAAGAAAAAATTGTCGTCCGCAATCCTAATTCAATCAGACCTTACCAACATGTATTAGAACCCTTATTTGTTTATTTAATGATAGCAATGGAGCAATATAAAGATATAAATAAGTCAGGATGTTATAATGTAGGGCCTGCTCAAGATAATTGTTTGACAACAGGCGAGCTGGTTGATGAATTTTGTAAAAAGTGGCAAGACGGACTTGAATGGACAAATAGGTCAGATGATGGACCTCATGAAACGAATTTACTTTTTCTTAATTCAGATAAGTTAGCTGATACTTTTAAGTGGATGCCAAAATGGAAGATAGAAAAAGCAGTTGAAAAAGTTGTAGAATGGGAAAAAGCATTTCAAAAAAATGATGAAATAGAAAGAATTATGAGAAATCAAATACAAGAATATTTGAATATATGCTAGGAGAAAAGTTGATGTTTGAAAACTTAACAGAAATAGAAGCCAGAAAAAAGATTGTAGAGTTAGCAGGAGAGTATTGTGAAAAGTATCACGTAAAAGATAGTGAGTTTAAAACTGGAGATAGAATTTCTTATGCTGGAAGAATTTATGATAAAGAGGAAATGATGAATTTGGTCGATAGCTCATTAGAGTTTTGGCTGACATCAGGCCGTTATACAGATAAATTTGAAAGTGATTTGGCGGCTTATTTAAATATTAAGCATTGTTCCTTGGTAAACTCAGGATCCTCTGCCAATCTCTTGGCTTTTATGGCGTTAACGTCGCCACTATTAGAGGAACGGGCAATTCAGCGCGGTGATGAAGTAATTACGGTAGCGGCTTGTTTCCCTACCACAGTAGCACCAATTATTCAGTATGGGGCAATTCCGGTTTTTGTTGATATTACAATACCACAGTATAATATAGAAATTTCGCAATTGGAAGAGGCTTTATCTGACAAAACAAAGGCCGTTATGCTTGCACATACTTTGGGGAATCCCTTTAATTTGAAGAAAGTAAAGGAATTTTGTGATAAAAATAAGCTTTGGCTGATAGAAGATAATTGTGATGCACTTGGCTCAAAGTATAGGTATAATAACGAAGATCTGTATACAGGTACAATTGGAGATATAGGAACTTCAAGTTTTTACCCTCCTCATCACATAACGATGGGTGAGGGTGGTGCAGTATATACAAATAATGCTTTACTGCACAAAATAATACGCTCCTTTAGAGATTGGGGAAGAGATTGTGTCTGCCCGTCCGGGACTGATAATGTGTGTAAGCATAGATTTGAGCATCAATATGGATCGCTTCCACTTGGTTATGATCATAAATATGTTTATTCTCATATGGGGTATAATCTGAAGGCAACGGATATGCAAGCGGCTATTGGGATTGCACAGATTAAGAAGCTGACTAACTTTGCTGAGGCAAGAAGACTCAATTGGCAGTACTTGAGAGAGAATATGGAAGAATTAGATAATTTGGTTATCTTACCAGAGAAGGAGCCTGATTCTGTTCCTAGCTGGTTTGGATTTATGCTTTGTATAAGACCTGAAGAGGGTAAAACAAGAGAGCAGATTGTACAATACTTAGAAAAACATAATATTCAGACAAGAAATCTATTTGCAGGTAATATACTAAGACACCCTTGCTTTGAACAGTTATCCAAAGGAAAGGATTATAAAGTTATTGGTAATCTTAACAATACGGATTTTGTAATGAACAATGGCTTTTGGATAGGAAATTATCCGGGAATGCAAGCTAAGATGTTAGATGAAATGATAACTAGAATTAGGGAAAGTTTACTTTAAATAAATATATGATAACAGTTAGTCTGTGATGCGGTTCACTTTCTGATGAAATACAGCTATGTCAATATGAAGCAAAGGAAGGGAAAAATGAAGGATATAATAGAGCAGTATAAAAATGGGAAGCTAGATGATTATGAATATGCAGAGAAAATGTTTGAAATTCATAAGCAATTATTAGATTATCAGATATTATTAAATGAGACACCTGTAAAGCAATTAAGTATAAAAAGAGAGAATATAGTATTAGAAATAGAATCGCATGGTAAAATAATTAATATGAATTTTGAAAAGGATGATATTTGCGCAGTTCCTTATACAATCTTGAACTTTGGCAGTTACGAAGAAACAGAGTTAAATGTAGTAATGAAAGTAATAGCTTTATTGGATAAACAAAGTGTTATTTTTGATATCGGAGCTAATTTGGGTTGGTATACTTTGAATTTTTTAAAGCAAAACCCCCAATTTACTTGCTATAGCTTTGAACCAATTGAAGAAACATGGAAAAGGTTAATAAAAAATTTGGAATTAAATGAATTTGAAACTAATCTAGTATATAATTTTGGATTTTATAATGAAAATAAAACATTAAATTTTTATTATGATATATTAGCATCTGGTGCTTCATCAGCGGCAGATTTGCGTGAGCTTGATTCTACCCAAAAAGTGAATTGCCAAGTAAGAAAAATGGATGATTTTGTAGAGGAGCAAAAGATATCAAGACTGGATTTTATAAAATGTGATGTTGAGGGCATGGAATTTTTAGTTTATCAAGGCGGCATAGAGGCTATTAAAAGATTTAAGCCGATTGTATTTACAGAAATGTTAAGAAAATGGTCAGCAAAATTTGGTTATCATCCAAATGACATTATAAATTTATTTATAGAAATGGGATATAGCTGTTATGTAATTTCAGATAATGGTATGCTAAGATTATTTGATAAAGTTACCGAAGAAACAATAGAGACAAATTATTTTTTCTTACATAAAGTGAAACACAAAGAAATTATTTTAGCTTTATCTGAATAAATCAAGATTTTAAGAGGTGAAACGGTGGATATTAACAAACGATTAGCAGATATTATGAAAGAACATGAAATAGAAGAAGAAAAGGATATCTTGCAAGAGTATATTGAACTTATAATTAAGAAAGAGCTAGAACACATACAAGAAAAAAATAGTGTTATATTTTTAGGTGATGAGAAGGAAATACAATATTTAATTGACCTTTGCAAGTTCAAAAAATATACAATAAATAATTCAGAACATGAGAATATATCCATAGATAATTGTGATTTTATTATAGTTACGGCATTTGAAGACATAAATAAAGTTATATTAGAATCATTTTCATTAGAAGATAAAAGAGTTATTTGTTTAAGAAAAATATTTAAAAACAATAATTTTTTAATGGAAGAAGCAAGAAAAGGTTTTTATTCAAAAATTAGCTTTAGCGATTATAAATTTCATCCATATGAAAAAATTGTAATTTTAAAGCAATACTTAAATTGTTTAATCGATACCGAGAGTAAATCTAAAATTTTGAGAAGTATTATCTATAGCTACATTCAAATAAAAGATTTTATAAACGCAATAGATTATATTAATCAATATATTGATAATAGATATTATAAGTGGGAGAATTATAAAAAATTCTTACATGAATTAAAGAACTTTCTGGATGAAATAAAGTTAAAGATAAAAAACAGAAAATACAAGGATATTATTGTTTCTTGGAACGATTCTTTTTATGTAGGTGATATGCCGGAACACACTCCCTTTTTTCAAAAAGTATCAGAGAATAGCTTGTTTTTAAGTCAAGCATATACATACACTCCTTTTACAAGCGCAACAACAAAAATTATCTTTGACAAAGTGAGGCAGATTGATGAGGAAGGGTATAATAATGATAATTTTATTGCGAGAGAAAGTAAATTAAACCAATTAATTCAAAAAAATGGGTTTACATTGAAGTATATTGGCCTAATAGGAATTGGAGATAAATTGGGTCTGGAAAGTTCAATCATAGATGATGATTGGAATCCTGGGATGGTTCGGTACTGGAATTTGCTAAATGAGTTAGTTAATTGCGATTATCCGATATTTGCTATTGTTCATTCATTGGTGGAAACTCATGCACCTTATTTATCCCCTGATTTAATTAATATGAAGTGGTTTTATTTTGATTATATCGAGGAATATAATCTTTCTGAAATTCAAAAAAATATTTCAATTCAATATTGGGACAGGCAACTGCAATATTACTTTGGTTTTTTAAACGATAATACGACAAAAATTATTATGAGTGATCACGGTAATAAAGCAGTACCTAGATACTGTGAACAACGTTTACATGTATATTTGGCAGTAATAGATAATAATATACCAAAGTTTAAGTGTGATAAAATATTTAGTCTCTTTAATTTTGTGGAATTAATTGATTATGTTTTAAATATAACAGAAGAAAAATTTGAAGATATGTTTAATCAAAATGGCATTATAGCATTTCAAGATGCTGATACTTACGGCTTACCGTTTGTTGAGTATTATATTAGAAATAATATGCAGGAACTAGGTATGGCATTTAGAGGGGCACAAAGTGTATATGATAAATATGTAAAGATAGGAAATGGAAAAGAATACTATTATTTATTGCCTGATGAGGATACTAATTTAGTAAACGCTAAAGAGTTTAAAGAAAGAATAAGTATTTTAAAAAAAGCAGCAGGCAATAAGTTTCTAGACATTTATCAAAATGAAAACTTTCAACATTCTGTTAGGCTATATGAATAATCGAGGATCCAAATAATAAAAATTCTGCTTGTGACAATAAGTGTTATAAGCATTAGATTAGTAAAGGAATGGAAAAATGAAAGCAATTATATTAGCAGCTGGAAGCAATAATGAAGTTTCACATCTTGTAGGAGATATCCCCAAAAATCTTATTGAAATTAATGGAAGCAGTATATTGGAAATACAACTCAATGTACTCCACTCCTTAGGTATTGACAATGTATGTGTGGTAAAAGGCTATAAAGAAGAAATGTTTAGTATTCCAGGTATTAAATATTATACAAATGAGAGTTTCGAAGAAAAAGACATTTTATATAGTATGTTTTGTGCCGAAAAGGAATTTACAGAGGATATCTTAATCATATATGGAGATGTTGTTTTTGATAAAGAATGTCTTAAGCGAATCTTGACAGTAAAGAGTGATATTTCTATTGGTGTAGCCTTACCTTTAGATGAATATAAAAAGAAAAATATCAATAATTTGGAATTAGCTAGTATAGAACCGGATAACACTGTGTCTAAAATAGGAAAGGATAACGCCAATAATCAAGCAATTCAAGGACAATTTTCAGGTATTATGAAGTGCACGAAGCAAGGAATTGAAATCTTAAAAAATAATTATGCATATTTTAAAATATACCATCCAAAGTATAACGATGCGTTAATCAGTGATTTATTAGAGAATATCATAAAATTAGGAGTGCCTGTTCATAGTGTCCTTATAGACAAAGGCTGGGTAAAAATAAATGCAGAGGAAGATTATCGGAAATTGCTAAATCAGGAAGACGGAGCTCCGAACGTATTTAAAATGCAGACAGATTGGGCCGTAAGAGCCAATTTGTATAATAATATACAATGGGTCAATAAAAATGAGATGCTTGATGCAATGATTGATATGAGTAGATTAATAAGGAACCCTAATAAAGTTTTGGATATTGGCGTTGGCACCGGTAAGGTTTTAATACATTTTAAAGAGGCATACCCAGAGGCGGATTTCTACGGTATTGATATAAGTCCGGATATGATGAGCAAAATAGATAAGAAATATCAATTTAATTTAAGCGTAAATAATGCCGAAGATCTACATTGCTTTGAAGACAATACCTTTGATATTGTTACGGCAAGAATGTCAATGCATCATGTGGAAAAATTGATGGATGCATCTTTAGAGATAAAACGTATTCTTAAAACGGGTGGTATATTTATTATTTGTGAGGGAGTACCACCAGAAAAGGAAACGCTTGATTTCTATAAAGAAATGTTTGCATATAAAGAAATCAGAAACACTTTTTTAACAGATGATCTTATTAATTTAATGTGTAATACAGGATTTGATAAAGTTATGACAAGAACAATTATACAGGAAAATATGAGTATGAATAATTGGTTGGCTAATTCCGGTATTCCAGAGCGTAATAAGGATATTATAAGTAAAATGCATTACGATTGCAGTGAAAATGTTAAAAGAGCATATAAGATGAAATGTGTTAAAGAAGATATATTAATGGAATGGAAATTCGTAGTTGTATCAGGAATGAAAAAATAGTTTTTGCATGTTCATTTATTATGATGGCTACCACTTAATCAAAAGTTAAGGTGAAGTTTGTTGAATATAATTATTATTTGAAAGAAGGTAAGCAATGAGTAACAATAGAGGAACTGTTTACTGGATCACAGGATTGTCAGGAGCAGGAAAAACGACAATTGGAACTGAATTTTATAAATACTTAAAAGTGATAAAGGATAATGCTGTATTTTTGGATGGCGATGCTTTAAGAAAAGTATTTCAAAATACAGATTATTCATATGAAGGCAGAAAAAGTATGGCATACCAGTATGGAAGACTATGCTGGATGCTGTCGGAACAAGGTATCGATGTTGTATGTTGCTGCATTGCTATGTTCGATGAGTGTAGACAGTGGAACCGGAATAATATTGATAACTATAAGGAAATTTATTTGAAAGTTAATATTGAGGTTTTAATTAAAAGGGATCAAAAAAAGCTCTATTCAAAAGCGATAAAAAAGGAAATAACTAATGTAATGGGAATTGATTTAGAGTTTGATGAACCTAAAAGACCGGATGTTATTATTAAAAATGATGGTAGTGAATCTCCTGAACAAATAGTAGAATATATTATAAATAATTTAAATATAACAAAATGTAATAAAATGATATAAAAAGCTGGTTTTCTTTTCAAAAACCAGTTGACACACGAGGCTGCGTATAATATAATATTTCACAGTGACAAACTGTGCGTGGTGAAACCAAAGCCCCGGTAATAACCCGATTTGCAGTGTCAATGTAACATGCCCTTTGATTCCGATTAGCCCCGGAGAAGGGAAACTAGATGAGAGGAAAGTCCATCGGACTTGATTTTGGAGGTAACACATGAAAACATTTATGGCTAATCCAGCTACAATTGATAGAAAATGGTATGTAGTAGATGCTCAGGGTCAGACACTTGGCCGTTTAGCTTCTGAGATTGCTAAAGTATTAAGAGGTAAAAACAAACCAGTTTTTACACCTCATGTTGATACAGG
>CAYPIB010000005.1:18072-61284 GCA_964410675.1 uncultured Roseburia sp. | reverse complement strand
CGTCCAAGTAAAGCACCTTCGGATTATGCAAAAGCGCCGCCCCCAAATCTGCACGCATCCTCTGCCCAAGCGAAAGATTTCGCACCGGACTGGACCAGAATTTATTAAGCTCAAGCACCCGATTTAAAAACTCTAGCTGCTCCTTATACATTTCGTCACTGACATTATAAATTTCCTTTAAAATCGTAAAGGATTCACTCAGAGGCAGATCCCACCAAAGCTGTGTTCTCTGTCCAAATACCGCGCCGATATTCTGTGCATTTTTCTTACGCTCTCTCACCGGCTCAACACCATGAATCAGACACTTACCCTGAGTAGGTGTCAAAATGCCTGTCATCATTTTAATCGTCGTTGATTTACCGGCACCATTGCCGCCGATATATCCGACAATTTCACCCTCATCAATGGAAAAGGATATATCATCGACCGCCATCTTGCGTTCTTTTTCATTCGAAAACAAGCCTTTCACCGCTCCCCTCAAGCCGGGATACTTTTTCGGTGAAACAAATTCTTTGGATACGTTCATTACTTCAATCATAACCCTTGGTCCCTTAACCTTCTCTTTATATGCTTAATTTTATAATAATTTTCGTGTTTTTTAGTATAACATATTGTCTTAATAATTTCTACGAATTTCGATATAATATTCTAAGATAAAGAAGGGCGGGATAAGGATGGAATATTTACTGGAAAGTTACTTGCCGATTTTAATTCATCTTTTTGAATTTATGGGAATCATTATTTTAACAATTGGAGGCTTTACAGCCTTTTGGGGTTATTTAAAAGAGCTTAAATCCAAAGAGCCTTATAAAATTAAATACCAGTTTGCCGCCTCCTTAGCAACCGCCTTGGAGTTTAAGCTGGCCGCTGAAATCTTAAAAACTGTACTCATTAAATCAATTGATGAATTAATTATTCTTGCCTCAATTTTTATTTTACGTGTACTGATGACATTCGTACTGGAGTGGGAAATTAAGCAGGCAAAGGAGAATTAGGGGATTAAAAAGGGCATTGTGGGAGAAGCGGATATGAAAAACTCTTGGTATGATACTGTTATAGGAATTATAAAACTTGTGTTTGGGCGGCTCATTGGAATGAAAGCCGCTGCCTAGAAATTAACTTGACAAACGCAAAAAACTATCAAATAAAAAGGAGGTGCATTATTATGCACGCATGGGAAGCAATTCAAAGGGCTGTTGATTATATTGAGGAGCATTTAACAGAGGAAATACGAATAGAAGGACTGGCAGAAATTGCTGGGTTGTCGCCGTTTTATTTTCAGCGTTTATTTACACGTCTAGTAAAGAAATCGGTCGGTGACTACATAAAATTACGTCGGTTGGCACAGGCGGCAGGTAATTTGAGATGTGAAAATACTCGTATACTGGATACGGCAATAGACTATGGTTTTTCCAGTCATGCTAATTTTACCCGGGCTTTTAAGGACGTATATGGCATTACACCAGATGAATATCGGACAACAAATGTTCACCTAAATCAATTTGTAAAGCCGGAACTTGTTTTAAATTATGTCATGGTGGACGAGGATGTTCCATTAGTTACAGAGGGGATGGTGCTTGAAGTTACCCGCAGGCAATTAGCAAAACCTCGAACATTTATTGGTATCGCAAAAGAAATACCTATTTCGGAGTTAATGGGGGGAACAGATACTAGTGTTTCATACGCTGCTAAATTGTGGAACGAATTTCACGAGGTAAAACATAAAATTCATGGACTAATAGAGAATGGTAATGAGTTTGGTGCGCTTTATATTGGGGATGCTAGAGAGGGATATTGTACTTATCTGGCAGGAGCCGAAGCGGAATATGGAACTTCCGCAGAGGGATACTCTACCTTTGAGCTTCCACCGGCAGAGTATATTGTTTGTGGCTTTGAAGCTGAAAACTTTGAGGAATTAACAGACTCTGCCGTTTATAAAGCACAGACATTTATGGAACGGTGGATGAAAAAGCACCAGTTATCTACGACTGATTTTGCGGGAGAAATGTATTATCCTACCACAGAAGATTGTGCATATTTAGAGCATTGGATGATACCAGTATCGATTGAAAAATAATATTGTCGTTATATTTCATCTTGCCCGGTTGCATCATGCAGTCGGGCAAGATTTTTTTACTTTTTGGTATAAAATTCTTCAATTTCTTCCTCGGTTGAAAAACCAATCGCCGCACCGTTATGCCCAATTTTTAAAGCGGCAAAAATCTGGGCTCTTTTTAATGCCTCTATGCTATTATAGCCCTTCACATAAAAGTTGAGAAAGCTTGTGAATAAAGCATCTCCTGCCCCAACTGTATTGACAACTGTTTCTGTTTTAACGGCTTCCAGCATATTGAGTCTATCCGTGCTCCGATCATAAAGTAAGGCACCTTTCTCTCCAAGCCCGATTACGATTATTTCACATGGATATTTTTCTTTTAACTGCAATATAAAATCTTCGGGATTGCAAGGCAGCAGCTCATCACTTAAAAATAAAATGTCAGCGTATTGCATAAATTCCCGGTTATATTCATCTTCTAAATTACTGAGTACGTGCACGTCTGTAGCGATACGTTTCCCCATTTTCTTAGCGGCTTTTAATAAGGGGCGGTTGATATTGGCATTACAGGCAATAATGACATCGGCATCGCTTATTTCCTGCTCTATTTTACTGCATTCTAGCTGCTTTTCTTGTATATCTTTTAAATCGCAATATATTTGTCTTTTTCCTTCCTTGTCAAATAGTATGACCGAAGCCGGAGTTTCTTCTAATTCTTCCAAAACATATTGATACGAAATACCATCCTGCATTAATCTATTTTTAATTCTAACCCCTTCTTCATCCTTTCCAATAAATGACAGCAGCTCTACGTCATTTCCAAGCACTAAAAAGGCTCTGGCAACGTTATAAGCTACTCCCGCAATATTAGATTTAATTCCATAAAACGGATAATCTATTGGATAATATGGAATTGGAAACTTGTCTATTCTTACTGTTGTTTCTATATTAATAAGACCTGATACAATTACTTTCATAGCTCTTCCTCTTCTTTTCGAATTTTTTCAAACTCTGTATTGATGCGCAGCTCTTCATACATTTCTCTGCCAAGCTTACGACGAAGCTTTAGCAAATAAATATCATTATGAATATGCTCAGATATTATTTTTACCGACAATATATTATTCGTAACTGTGCCCTTCCAAGAATCAAACGGTATACTGCCGTCTGCCGTAAGAGAAATATCATGATCGGATACAAGCATGAGTCTGGACGGAGTATGATAACCGTCAATTTTCCTATCATGTGTATAAAACTCGATTTTATCCTGACAAGTCTTAATATTATAAAATGAAAAAACAATGATTCGAATTCCTTTTTGGTTTAATGCTGCAAATTCCGTATTAAAACAAGTCAAATCAAAATCCGCATTGATATAAATTTCCCTCTCGGTATTTTTCATAATCTCTTTTGCTTTAAAGATAGCCGTCTCGTATCCACGAAAGTTTACCGTTCTCTCTTCTCGTCGGGAATTTTTATACGTTTCCAAGCCTGCTTTTAGCTCTTTTATACTCTTTCCCATATCGGCATACATTTTATCAAATAGCACTTCTGGCTGCTGTACCATATAAAGCACTGTGCTTTCTGATATTATGTCAACCATCCCCTTCTCCATCATATGATCCAGCGCATTGTAAATAGCAGGCCGGGACATTTCTATTTTCTTTGCAAGCTGATAGGCAGACATTGGCTCCTGTCCTAAAAGGGCCATATAAATTTGTGCTTCTAATTTAGAAAAATTTAGTTTCTGAAGATTTTCTAATAAATTCATAACGCCTCCATATTAGTTGTTTATTTTATACAACTATTATATTTCAATTTCTTTTAATAATCAAGCTATAATTTCTAAATGATATTATCATATTTTGAATACAGTCCTATATTTATATGTTGACACTGTAAACATGTCGTGTTAATATGTTCTTAATTACATAGTTGCCCTCTTTTCTATGAAAATGAGCCCCCCCCCAGAAACAAGTTTTACCAACATCTAGGAAGAAAGGACAAATAAATGACATCCAGACCCTACCACCACGAAAACCTGCGTGAACTTCTTATCGAAGCAGGTATCAAGCTTATGAATGAGCAAGGTTTAACTAACCTCTCATTACGTGAAATTGCAAAACAGTGCGGAGTCAGCCATTCCGCTCCTTACCGACATTTTTCAAGCAAGGAGGATTTAATAAATACGATGCGCCAATATGTAGAAGCACGCTTTGTAGAAAAACTTCAAACTGCCATTGAGGAAGAACATGGATCCCTTTCTTCTATGATTGGATTTGGAAAAGCTTATGTAAAATTTTTTGCAGAAAACCCAGAATATTATGCATTCTTCACTCATCAAGAGGGGATATATGTTAATCTATCCGCACGTACGGGCGATATGGAAAGTAATTATCAGCCATTTCAGATTTTTAAAGATTACGCCTGCAAGTTCCTGACGCATCATGGAATCCCACCTGAAAAACATTTTCTTAAAGTAACCGGTATGTGGGCAATTGTCCATGGACTTGCCGGAATGGCAACAACTACCGGCATTCATTTTGATGGAAATTGGGAAGAATTAACAGAGCAGATATTAATGAAAGAATAGTGTGCAGCCGTACACAAATAGGAGATAAGTATGAATCAGAAACTAATAATACACGATTTAGAAGAAAAAGAGGCATCACAAATCCTAGCAGCTGATGCTTTCATATTTGCCGCAAAGCCAATGGTAAAGCATTGTCTGGGTTGTTTTGGATGCTGGCTTAAAACACCGGGAAAGTGCGTAATTCCCGACCGCTGTTCGATAACACCCGAAATGCTTGCTGCAAGTAATGAAATGGTCATTATCAGCCACATTACATATGGAGGATATTCTCCGGAAATAAAAGCCGTGCTTGACCGTTCGATTGGATATATTATGCCATATTTTCGCATTGTGAACGGCGAGATGCATCATACAATGCGTTATCAAAATCCGTTCAAGCTTACCGTTCATTTTTATGGAGAGGATATATCCGAAGCAGAATATAAGATAGCAAAACAGTTAGTTCCGGCTAATGCACTCAATCTTGGCGCTGGCACTCATAATGTGCTCTTTCATGAATCAGTCGAAGCAATTAAGGAGGTTATATAGTGAACATTGTATTATTAGACGGCAGTCCCAAATATAAAGACAGTGCTTCAAATTATTTATTAAAAGCACTGGAATCCCGCCTTGGGGAATGTGATATTACATGGTGTGATGTCAGAAAATATAATCCGGAGAAGCTTTCGGATACGATACTTAAGAGTGATGCACTTGTATTAGCGTTTCCACTTTATGTGGACAGCATCCCTTCTCATCTGCTTCTGGCTTTGACAAAGCTGCAGCCTTTGCTTCAGGCTTCCTCATGTCAGACAAAAATGTATACAATCGTAAACTGCGGTTTTTATGATGCCGTACAAAATCATATTGCCCTTGATATGATTCATACCTGGTGTGACAAAAGCAGACTTCGATGGGGACAGGGAATTGCTGTCGGCGGCGGAGGTATGATCCAAGCAGCACCTATTGGAAGCGGACCCTGCACAAGCATCGGCAAGAGCTTTGATTGCTTTGCTGAAAATATACTGAGTACAAAATCAACCGATACCTTATTTACCGAGCCTGATTTTCCACGCTTTCTCTATAAAGCTGCTGCGCATATGGGATGGCGCCTGGCAGCAAAGAAAAATGGTCTAAAGGCAAAGGAGTTAAAGCGGCAGCACATTTGGAGTGAATCGGCAAAAAAAGCGGACTATAAAAGTCCGCCTCTATCATAAATCCCCTTCTTAAAACCAAATTTAAGACTATAATGTAATTAGATTTTTTAAAGACACATCCAAAATCGGAGCTGAATGTGTGAGTGCTCCACAGGAAATGTAATCAACGCCAATATCCATTAAATCTGCAATACGTTCCTTGGTAACATTGCCTGAGCACTCTGTTTCTGCTCTGCCGTTAATCATTTGCACTGCTTGTTTCATTATGTCCTTGCTCATATTGTCAAGCATAATAATATCTGCACCTGCCTCAACCGCTTCCGCAGTCATTTCCAGGTTTTCTACTTCCACTTCTATTTTTCTAACAAACGGAGCATATTCCTTTGCTGCCTTCACAGCATTTTTCACGCCGCCTGCTGCCGCTATATGGTTATCCTTTAACAAAATACCATCTGACAGATTATATCGGTGATTATAACCGCCCCCGACCTTTACCGCATACTTTTCAAAAATACGCATATTCGGCGTAGTTTTTCTTGTATCTAACAATTTGATTTTGCAATCCTTCAGCATATCTGCAATTTCTCTCGTATAAGATGCAATTCCGCTCATACGCTGTAAAAAATTTAATGCTGTTCTTTCCCCGGATAATAATACTCTTATATCTGCTGTTACTACGGCTAGTAAATCGCCGTTTTTAACTCTGTCTCCGTCTTTAACATTTGCTTCTATTTTAGCGGTTGGTTCTAAAATAGTGAATACACGGGAAAAAACATCCATTCCTGCAATGACACCATCTTGTTTACACAAAAGCTGAACCTGTCCCATTTTCTTTTCCCGAATTACTGAATTCGTTGTGACATCTTCACTGGAAATATCTTCTTTCAAAGCTTGAATAATCAAGTCATCCGCATTTAATTTTAAAGTTACTTCGTTGCTCATTTTTATTTGCCCTTTCAATTTCCGTCTTTACTAATTGTTTATTTTCAGCCTGAGTCTTTTCGTAATCAAAGTATTTCGACATATCGATTTCCACAGGAGGTAATATTTTGCTTTGATATGTATCTGAAATATGCTTAGCCGCTTCCTTTGCAAATACAAGGCTTTCCAACAGGGAATTGCTTGCAAGCCGGTTAGCACCATGTACTCCGTTACAGCTTGTCTCACCTACAGCATAAAGATGACTCATAGATGTCTTACTGTGAAGGTCTACTGCTATTCCGCCCATAAAATAATGCTGTGCCGGCGTAACAGGAATACAATCTTTTGTAATATCAATTCCTTCCTCCAAACAACGCTGATAAATATTAGGGAACCTTTTTATAATAACTTCACTTCCTAAATGTGCAACAGAAAGCCATACGTGATTGCTGCCTTCTTTCTTCATTTGCTCATTTATTTTTTGAGTCAGTAAATCTCTTGGTAATAGTTCATCTGCAAAACGCTCTTTTTGGGCATTAAGAAGATAAGCTCCTTCTCCCCGGACAGACTCAGAGATTAGAAACCTTCTGCCTGGCTTTGTGGAATACAATGTAGTTGGATGTATTTGAATGTAATTTATATTCTTTAATCCAATATCATGGCGGATTGCCAGAGCCAGTGAATCCCCTGTTAAATGAGGATAATTTGTCGAATTCTTATATAAGCCTCCAACTCCGCCCGTCGCTAACACCGTATAATCACAAACGAGCTTCACAATTTGTCCTTCTTTCGTTCGAATGACAATTCCGGTGCAGCGGTTGTGATAAGTAATGATGTCGATCAGCTCTGTATATTCTAATAATGTAACATTTTTCTTTTCATTTACACGCTCTAAAAGCTTCTCGGTTATTTCTTTTCCGGTAATATCTTTATGATATAAAATTCTAGAAGCTGAGTGCGCTCCTTCTTTTGTATAAAGTAAGGTTCCATTTTCCTGTTCAAATTCAACACCAAAGGAAATCAAATCATTCACAATCTCCGGCGATTTTTCAATCATTTGCCGGACTGCTGCCTGATCATTTTCATAATGACCGGCTTTTAATGTATCATTAAAAAAGCTATTAAAATCTTCTGCCTCTTTTAGGGCACACATGCCGCCCTGTGCCAAAAAAGAATCACTTTCTTTCAAAGAACTTTTTGTAATCATCAAAATACTTTTATTCTCAGGAAGGTTTAGTGCACAATATAGACCTGATACACCCGTTCCTATTATTGCTACATCTGCTTTTGTATCCATTATATCTTCACCTTACTTTGACATAGCCATCATTTTTTCTAAGGCTTTGTTTGCATTTTGATTCATTTCTTTATCTAATTCAGTAATATTACTCATTGTCTGCAATTGCTCTAATATTTGCTCTAAGCTAATCTGCTTCATATGCGGGCAAAACTGTCTATGCCCGACCGAGTAAAATTTCTTATTCGGACTTTTTGCCTGCAGCTCATATAAAATTCCCATTTCGGTACAAATAATAAAAACCTCTGCATCACTTTTTACTGTGTAATCTATAATTCCGGAAGTACTTCCGATGTAATCAGCTATTTCAAGCACGTCCCATGTACACTCGGGATGCGCTAAAACCAAAGCCTCCGGATGCAGTTCCTTGGCTTGTTCGATATTTTCCTTTTTAATACTTGTATGTACATGGCAAAAGCCATCGCCTAAAATGAAGTTTTTTTCAGGAAGTTTATGCGCAACATATCTGCCAAGATTTCCATCCGGAATAAAATAAATATTTTTATTTGGTAAATTTTTAACAATTTTTAAGGCATTTGCAGAAGTAACACAAACATCGGAATGAGCCTTTAGCTCTGCCGTTGAATTGATATAGCAAACTACAGCTAAGTCCTCATACTGCTCTCTCATTGCTTTTATTGTATCTACATCCGCCATATGCGCCATTGGACAATCCGCATAAGTATCAGGCATAAGAATCGTTTTATCGGGGTTAAGCAGCTTGGCACTTTCTCCCATAAATGTTACGCCGCAGAATAAAATCGTTTTCTGTGGTATTTCCGTTGCAATTTTACTTAGATAAAAGGAATCGCCAACGTAATCAGCAAGAGCTTGAATTTGATTGTCTGTATAATAATGAGCTAATATCGCTACTTCCTTTTCCTTCTTTAATTGCTCTATTTGCTTTCGTATCGTATCCATCTCTATTCCTCTCAAAGTTGTATTGCTGTTTATTCTAGCACATGTAAAGTCATCTGACAAGACAGCGAAAATTATTTTGCATCTTCCATTATATTATAAATAAATAAAATAGTATTCAAAATATTAATATACTTTTTCTATAAATATACCTTGACAGGCGAAGTATGTTGTAATAATATATACTTAGAACTAAAGGAGGTGGACTATGTGTCAATAACTTCAGATATGTTAAGAGGCCATACTGAAACGATTATTTTAGCCAGTTTGCTAGAATGTGACAGTTATGGTTATCAAATTAATAAGGAAATATTGAAAAAAACTAACAATCAATATGAATTGAAGGAAGCTACTTTATATTCTGCCTTTCGCAGATTAGAGCAGGCCGATTGTATAAAAACCTATTGGGGAGATGAGAATACCGGAGCCAGGAGACGTTATTATACAATCACTCCCTTTGGCCGTAAAACTTATCAATTAAATAAAAGTGAATGGAATGAAGTAAAGGAAATGATTGATTCATTACTTGTATAATGAATAAAAAATAAGAGGGCGGGATGCCGCAGATTGGAGATATTATGAGTAAAATCAGGGAATATGTAGATGAATTATTTGAGAAAGCACCAAGAACAAAACAAGCGTTAGACTTAAAAGAAGAAATTATTGTAAATGCGGAGGAAAAGTTTTCGGATTTAGTTGCAGATGGCTATCGTGATGAAGATGCTTTTGGAGTAGTCATTCATTCTATCGGAAATGTAGAAGAATTATTTAAAGAATTAGAGCCAAATGTCAGCGAACAAAGTAATCCTGTTATGGATGAAAAAAACAAAAAGAAAAAAGCGCTCTATACAGCTATAGCAGTTGGTATTTATATTTTTGCTGGTGCAGTATTTTTCTTTTTCGTCATGATGGACGATGCCATGATGTATACCGGAAAGTTTGATCTAACATTCATGGGACTAATCGTTGCTGCTTTAATATGCATCCCTCCAACGATTATGCTTGTATATTCGTCTATGCTGAATCCTCAATATAAAAAAACTGAGGATAATATTGTGGAAGATTATAAAGAATGGAAAAGCGGAAATGCCAAGGATAAAGAAGTGAGAAAAGCCATCAGCAGCATTATATGGACAGTTACAGTGATTATATACTTTTTAATCAGCTTTAATACTATGGCTTGGCATATTACATGGATCATTTTCCTGATTGCCGGATGTATCGAATCGATTGTACGTCTTATGTATAGTATAAAGTCATAAAAATACAGGAAACACATTGAAATGAGGTGTAATATGAAAGGAATAAAAGTAACCCTAATCGTCATTCTTTCAGGTTTAGTCGTAATTCTAGGTTTAGCATTAGCTGTCGGTTTAAATGGCGGCTTTCCCGGAGTATCATTTTTTAACTATGATTCAGATCATGGGAGCTTTTTCTCATGGGATACCAGAGGAAATTGTACCTTGCAAAATACAACTACAATAGAACCAAAAGATTTAACAGGTCTAAAGATAAATTATAATAAGACATCCTTTGATATCATTTTTTTGCCAACTGAAGAAGACACGATTACTTTAAAAGAATACTTTAATAAAGACGTAGACGCCAATAAAATGGCTAAGATTGAGCAAAAAGGAAATTTACTCAAAATTACTCAGCAGGTGAACCAGACGATGAAATGGAATCACAATAAAATTTACGGATATATCGAAATACTAGTTCCCGAAAAGGTATACTGCCTGCTGAAAAGCATTGAGGCATCTACAACAAGCGGTGATATCAATCTGCCTGAATTAGCGGATGAAGAGGCAATGGAAACGTCCTTCATGGAAGGATTTTACTTAAGTACAGTAAGCGGTGATATTAATGCGGATTATATAAAGTCAGAAGAAACCAGTATCATATCGACAAGCGGTTATATTAATTTAGGATATCATAAAGGAGATACTCTGTCTGTTTCAACGACAAGTGGTGATATTACTGTTTCCGAGTTACAATGTAATATAAGCAATATTATTTCAACCAGCGGCGACATTAACGTATCAAAGGCAGAATGCGGTGAAAACACTTTTTCCTCTACAAGCGGCGACATTTTTGCAGATGCGGTAAACGGTGATTTGGAGATAAATTCTACCAGCGGCAACCTAAATATCGGCACAATAAAAGGTAATTTAAATACGAATGGTACGAGCGGTGATCAAGAGGTGAAAGCAATTACCGGATATTTAAATATGAATAGTACGAGCGGGTATCTGACCGTCTATGAATTAACTGGTGATGGGATATTTAGTACAGTAAACGGTGATATTAAAGTCGATGTAAAACAAAGGATGGAAAATATTGAAATTGGTACCACAAGCGGAGAAGTATATGTAACACTTCCAAAAGACAGCAGCTTTATATTTAACGCAAATTCTACAAACGGAACCATTTCTACTTTCTTTGATGAATACTTAAGCTTTAATAAACGTCAGACAAGTGCAAATGGCACCATTGGTACACAAGCAGAGAATAAAATCGATATCAATACTACAAGCGGTGATATTACAATCAGACATTGATTTTTTATTAACTGAATCACTTTACATGCTCCACTTATGACAGATAAGAATAAATCTGACATAAGCGGAGCATTTTTTTGTAAAAGCAAGATTAATGCACATTTTATGGATGTCTTGAATAAGATATAAAGAAGTTAATTGCCTAAATTAAGGAGCCGAATGAAATGGGAAGAGAAGAGCATTGTATCGATAAATCTAAATGTGAAATATTAATGCCGAATGGAACAGATATTTGTTTGGAAAAAGACGATTGTGAAAAAAAAGTAAACATTAAGATGAAGAGAATTAAAACCATAAGTATAAGCGGCTATGTCTATGATTATGATGAAGAGCCGGTAGAAAATGCTGTCGTAAGACTTTTTGAATACGAAGACTGTGACCACCTAAAAGCAGTATGCTATACATTTACTGACTGTGATGGTTTTTACATTTTTAATCTAAGAGGAAAATTTGAAGGAAAATACCACATTTTTGTCAGCGAATGCAATGATATAAGAAAGCATCACTGCAAGGATGCATGTGATTTGGATTGTGATGATGACTTATCATGTGAAGATAATAGTAAAGAATCTTATTCCTGTATTGGCTGCAAGCGAAAAAGCTGCACTAAGCGTAAGGAATCAGAGAAGGAAACCAACAAAATAGATTATAGCAATTTTATATAAAAGGAGCTGAAACAGATGAGAACTATCTCGCAGTCTTGTACTTCTAGTAATTTAATTGAAATTAACGGCATTTGCAGCAGCAGTGATGTAAGCAGTGTTCTAAATGATTTTCCTTATTGGAAGCAGATGTATATCTCTGAAACATTATTAATTCCATCACAAAAGCCGGATATTGAAACAGTAAACACGGTCAATATTTCTTCTGATATTATATATAAAAACGTTATCACTACTCCAAGAAGCTATGATGACACCGGAACAGCACCGATTCCTACTCCTAACCTGGAGGGGAAAATGTTGACCGGAAGAAAGCTGATTATCGAAGGGCAATTATGCCAAAAAGTAGTATATACAGCTAATTTAGTTGATCAGCCGGTACACTCCGCTCACTTTTACGTACCATTTTCATCCTATATAGTAGTACCAAGGGATATTATCTTTACGGATGTAAATGGTACTCAGACAACTGTAGATGCCGGCAATGTAAACTTTGATGTTGGTGTTTGTATAGAAGATGTTTCCGTATGTGTTTTAGATTGCAGACGACTTTTAAAGCAAGTAACGATGATGCTTTATGCAAAGCCCACACAGTCATGTTAAGAGAGGAGCGTGAAAATATTGCTTAGCTGCGATTATACAAATAATACAATTTATACCTTTAATAAAGAACTATGCGATTGCTGTGATGATGCAAATTTTACCGGAAGCTGCTGTAATAATAAAAACCTTGCCGGTGTAAATATTTCTAATAAATGGGTTCAGCTGTTCATACCGGAAATAAAAGATATACCGACACAAAAACCTAATTTAGACGGGATTATTTCCGTTACGACAGCCATAGAAATTGTTTCTCAAAGGGTAATAAAAACCCCAACTGTAATCGGATATACAGATGCAAACGGTAATGCAATACCTGGAAATGAGATTCCCAATGCAGAATGTACATTTTTAACCGGCAGAAAATTAATCATTGAAGGAATCATTAGACAGAAAGTGGTTTATACTGCTTCGGTTGAAAACCAGGCAATGCACTCTGCTACTTTTTCCATTCCCTTCTCAACCTTTATCATGATAGACGGGGATACTCCGCTAAACCAATCCTATAAAATATATCCATTTATAGAAGATGCTTTTGTATGTAAATTATCGGAAAGAAGTATTTTTACAAACAGTACTCTGTTTATAAAAGCTTCTGCAGAATGTTAAGGAGGGATTAAAGTGAAATGTAACTGTAATATCAATAAAGCAAAAAAGGCCGGAAGATTCAAAGCTTGTGACACTTCTGAAATTTTAATAAATGGCAGAAACAGAAGCCAGTTAAACTGGAATGAAATATCAATACCGGAAATAATAACATTACCATTTGAAAAACCCAACATTGAAGAAATTGATGAAGTATTGGTTGATGCTAGAATAGATTGTGCAAAATTAATTGAAACACCTTTTGCCTATAAAATATATGAACGGTTAGCATTGCCTGTAGAAATAACAGCGGCTACAAATGCTATCAACGGTGCAATTGTTGATTTAGATCCCATTACGAATGCACTCGAAGCAATATTAGCCATTACCGGCTTACCGGTAATACCGCAAATTGCTGCTCTTCAAGCTGCCCTTACTGCTGTTACAAAAGCAGAAACCGCATTAACAGCAGCAATCAATAGTGCAATAACAGCCTTATCTGTTCCATGCATTGCAGCTCAGGCAATTGTACTTCTACTAAAAACTGTGCAAACGGCAATTGATAATTTAGTGCAGATTGCATTAAATGCCATCACTATAGCCGCCAACGCATTAGCTGCGGCAGTAGCTTCTATTCCGATTGTCGGTCCTGCCGTTGCAGCAACAGTCACAGTATTGTTAAATGCCATTACTGTGATAACGAATCAGCTCTTATCTGTAGTCACTGCAATACTAGATACCATTACGTTACTTGGCAATACTCTATACTTTGCTATTCTTCCAAATGAAGAAGGTACTTGTCTAAGCGGAAGAAAATTAATTGTAGAAGGTACAATCAAGCAAAAGATTGTATATACAGGTATGGTAACTTCACAGTCCGTCCATTCTACTTATCACTGTATGCCTTTTACTGCCTTTATTATTGCATATGCAAAATTTTTAGGATCCGAACCGGAAGAAAATGTTGAAGTACTCATAGATCCAGAAACATGTACAACAGAAATTATTTCCGGATTTCCTTATGATCCCGAACAAGGAATTAACGTAGACCTGGGTGAAGAATTCTCTGTTGAGAGCTTTGTGGAAGATGTGTTCGCTTATGCGATTGATCACAGAACAATATTTAAAAATATAACCTTGTTTTTAAAAGCCAGTCCGGTCCTTCAGCGTCAATAAAATATAAACTCAGGCTGCTTTTTATGCTCCTCGTATGACAGATGAATGATTAAAAAACCCTCTCATACAGAGGAGCATTTCGTTATTATTCTTTTATTGCCATTAAAAAACGTTCCCCGTATTTTTCAAACTTAAATTCACCAACTCCTGATACAGATAACATTTCACTCTTTGTTTTTGGCTTTAATATGCACATGTGTGTCAATGATTTATCTGAAAATACAATGTAAGGAGGCACCTTTTCTTCCTTTGCAATTTCCATTCGTAAAGCTCGCAATGTTTCAAATAATGTCTGCTCTTTGTCTGTCAATTCGACTCCTGCTGCACTGGCTTTCTTTTTCTTATGTTCCCGCTTCTCCTTTGGCACTGATTCCTGTTCTTTTGCCATCTTCATGACAATTGATTCGCTATCCTCTAAAATCCGCATTGAATTTTCTTTCAGCTTTACAATCGCATATTCATCATTGCTTGTTGTGATATAATCATGTAACAGCAAATAGTTAGAAACTTGCCGGAGTTTATATGTAGGAATTTGAGACAACACTCCATAATAAGGATTTAAGTCCATTTGATACTGTCTTAGTTTAGCAGTTTTAGCTCCATGCACCGTATCGATAATTACAGTCATACCGTATCTTTGACCGCTTGTTTTAATACACCCAATTAATCCCTTGGCAATTTCTGTTACGTCTACAGATTCAAACTGTGTCAGGCAGCTCACGCAATTTCCGCAGTAATTAGCACCATATTCGCCAAAATAGCGAAGTATATAGTCTCGTAAGCATTCATTCGTAAAACAATAATAAGTCATTTTCCGAAGCCGTTCTTTGTCTCTTTCCGCTACAATCTGGCGGGTTAGGGGATCTAATTCTTGATTATCCCGATTATTGGTGATAAACATTTGATTTGTGGCAACATCCTGTGCACTATAAAACAAAATACATTCTCCCGGCTCCTGATCCCTTGAGCAGCGGCCAATTTCCTGATAAAATGCCTCAATGCTTTTTGGCATATTATAATGAATGACAAATCTTACATTTGATTTATCAATTCCCATACCAAACGCATTTGTTGCCACCATAATCTGACATCTGTCATAGATAAAATCATCTTGATTTTTTTGCCTTTCCGTATCACCTAATCCAGCATGATACCGTGTTACCGAATATCCATCCTTCAGTAATTTTTGACTGACCTCTTCGACAAGCTTTCTTGTCAGGCAATAGACGATGCCGCATTGATTTGGATGCAGCTCGACAAAATTTTTTAATGAAGCATACTTATCCTTTGGTGATGCAACTCCTAAATATAAGTTCGGACGGTCATAACCGGTTGCCACAACGAAAGGATTTTCCAGCATTAAAATATCAATAATATCTTCCTTTACTTCCTTTGTCGCTGTTGCCGTAAATGCACTGATAACCGGTCTTTTCGGCATTTTTTGAATAAAGTCTACAATCTGCATATAACTTGGTCTAAAGTCCTGTCCCCATTGAGATACGCAGTGCGCCTCGTCCACTGCCACCATAGCAATATCGGCATGCAGGGCAAATTCTAAAAATGCCGGTGTTGCCAATCTCTCCGGAGCAACATAAATAATTTTATATCTGCCTTCCCTGGCATAATTCAGTGCTTTATAATATTGCCCCTGTGTTAAAGAGCTATTTAAAAAGGCTGCATGAATGCCCGCTTGGTTTAAGGATGATACCTGATCCTTCATTAAAGATATCAAGGGTGATACTACAAGCGTAATTCCTTTCATCATTAAGGATGGGATTTGAAAGCACATTGATTTGCCGGATCCTGTCGGCATGATTCCAAATACATCCCTGCCGCTTAGTATCGCATCAATTAATGACTCCTGTCCTTCTCTAAAGCTATCATAGCCAAAATACTGTTTTAAAATTTGGTATTTATCCATTCTTATATTCCTTTATTTTGTAACTATATTTCAAACAAAAACGACAACTGTTGTCGCACTTGTCCCATCTAGTGCTCTTTCATTTCAACATATTTAAATAAAAACTACTTGCTTTCTCTCGTTGAAAACAAGTAGTTATTTAAAACACATATTATATTTTCTTAAAAACTTATGTTCTATTATAATTTATTTATAAATGATTGTCAAACTCTGTAATTTAGTGTTAAAAAGACTTGCTGTCCACTAACCAAATCACAGTATCCGAACCCGGTTTTTTTTGAATAAATATATGATTGAATTTATTCAAGCTCAAATCTTCCTACTAAAGCATTGAGTGTTTCTGCACTAGCCGCCAGCTCCTCAGCTGTTGCTGAATTTTCCTGCGCCGTTGCGGAGTTGCTTTGCACTACTCCCGAAATCTGTGTAATTCCCTGATTAATCTGTTCCATGGCACTTGCCTGATGCTCAGATGCAATTCTAACACCTTCAGCTGCTTCCATAATACTTTCAATGCCTGATGCTACTAATTTTAATGAATCTGCTGTTACATGTGCAATTTCATTGCCGTTCTCCACCTCAGATATGGATGTCTCAATAAGATTTCTAGTATTATTCGCCGCTTCCGAGCTTTGATTTGCCAAATCTCTGATTTCCTCCGCAACTACTGCAAATCCTTTACCTGCCTCACCTGCTCTTGCAGCCTCAATGGCAGCATTTAAAGAAAGTAGATTTGTCTGTGCTGCAATTGCCTCAATTGTATTAATAATTTCTGCAATCTGCTGTGATGTTTTGCTAATACGATTCATCGCATCTGTCATACTGTCCATCTGACCGGTACTGACTTCTGCCTGCCTGCCAACCTCCTGTGCACTTTTGCTGGCGTTTGCTGCACCCTCTGCATTAACAGCAACGTCGTCTGATACTTCGGTTACTGTTGCCAGCAGCTCCTCTATTGAGCTTGCCTGATCTGTTGCTCCTTCAGCCAATACCGTTGCACCTTGTGCCATCTGATCAGAAGCCACCGCTACTTGATTTGTTGAATTGTTAATTTCATTCAATGTCTCGCTCAAGGAGGATTGAATAATATGTAATGACCTTAATATTGGTGCTGTATCCCCTTTATAAGACTCTTCTGCCTGGCTTCTTACATTAAATCTTCCATCAGCCATTTCACTGAGTACATATTGAATATCACCAATAATTTTATTTAATATTGTAACGGTTCCCTGCATCGCATCAGCCAGCTCTTTTGCTTCATCTTCAGAATTAACTTCCGGCACAGGGCTATTTAAATCACCCTCTGACATCTTCGTGAGACGTTCGGCACAAGCTCTGATAGAATCAGATAAAGCATTAGAAATTTTTCCGCCAATAAAAATACTGGTTACTAATGAAAAAATAATAATAGCAATTACAATTACAACTACAACAATGACTGCATTGGAAAGTGTTGTGCTTAATGCACCTCCGGTATTTACTTTCGATTCCATTAAGCTAGCTGTAGTTGAATATAATTCATTATAAATCGGATCTAATTCCGCTAATAAAGCTTCCTGATTCCCTTTGACTACTTCGATATCAGTAGTCTCACTTTTATCCATCAGCTCTTCCGCTTTTACCTGATAGCTTTTCCAAAAGGTTTCAATGTCGGATGCAAGCTGCTTCTCTTCTTGTGATACCGCACCATTTACTACTGTTTCTAAATAGTTGTCAACCTTTACCTTATTTTCATCATATGATTTCTTTGCTTCCTCTATAGAAGCATCATCTAAAAAACTGACTGCATCATGGACTTCACTGTCAGTCTCACCAAGAACTGCGATCAGTTTTCCAATGTCGCCCTGCGTAAAACCATAATTCACTAAAGCATTGCTATACTGCGTATCAATGATTGACATAATAATTACACTTAAAATTCCTGATAGACTGGAAATAATAGCTACCAAAAGAAAACCTGTCATAAGCTTTTGCTTAATTTTCATTTTCTGCATCTTTTTAAACATAACTTTTCCTCCTGTAAGTCTCTATGTAGTCTGTAAGATATGTTTACAGCTCATTCATTTTGTCTCGTATGTATTGTATCACAATTACCCTTAACACTAAAGTACTAATCAAGTAATTGTTTTTTTATTCTTATATTTTATTATTTTTTGTCATTATATGTTTGATAAATAGTTAAAAAAAGAAAGATACAATGTTTGTCTATCAATATTATTTTTAATTAAAAAAGGCATATATCCTTATTCAGATCAGGAAAATACGCCCTTTGCATTTTTAATAGATTAAATATTTAATCATTTAAAACTAATTTTACTAACTCTAATGGTTTAACTATATTGCCATCCTTATAAACGCGCATATTTCCAGCAGAAATTTCATCAATTAGTATAATATTACCGTTATTACGTCCAAACTCTAGTTTGATATCATATAATTCGAGTCCTTTTTTGCCTAAATCATCTTTAATAATTTTGGAAATCTGCTGTGTTAAGCTTTTAAGTGTCTCATATTCTTCATTTGTTAAAAGTCCAAGCATCGCAAGGGCATCTTTATTGATTGGCGGATCCTCACATTCGTCATCTTTTATTGTAACCTCTACGAAAGCATCAAGAAGCTGTCCTTCCTCGGCATATGCTTTATAACGCCGCATAAAGCTGCCAACCGCACGGAAGCGGCAAATAATTTCAAGTCCCTTTCCAAATGCAGATGCAGGTAATACGATCATTTCAGCCTTATCAATATCTGCACTGATAAAGTGTGTGGGAATATTAGCCGCTTGAAGTTTTTTAAAGTAATATTCAGTCATTCTAAGACCGCCCTGTCCCATGCCTTCAATTGAAAGTCCAACTGAATTAGCACCCGGGTCAAATACACCGTCCGTACCGGTTACATCATCTTTAAATTTTAGTAAATAATTTCCATCCTCTAATTCATAAACATCTTTTGTTTTTCCTTGATACTTCATTTTCATATTCGTTGTCTCCTTCATTAAAATAGCTAAATATATAATATCATGTCAAGTTATTACATGTCCACTAAACTCTTTGTATACAAACCACTTTTTAATGCTGCTTAAATAAATGCAATTAGAATATACAAAACTATTTAATATTTTAATTGTACGTTTATACATAAGATATGAATCTTTGAGAATAATATTTGATGATAAATATATTTGTATCTATATTATGATAATCGGCAATTATGAAACAGAAAGGAAATAATTTTATGAACGAAGATACTTGTAAATTATTAGAGGAATGTAACACGGGCAGTAAAATGGCACTCAATGCAATGGAACAAATTGGAGACTATATTGAAGACGATAGCTTAAAGGAAATGGTTCAATCTTATAAGGAGGAGCACGAAAAAATAAAAGAGAAATCCTCAGCTCTCCTAAAGGAGCATGGAAAAGAAGAAAAGGATCCGGGAGCCATTGCTACTATTTATGGTAAGGTTGCTACGGAAGTAAAGCTGATGATAAAAGATGACAGCAGCCAAATTGCTAAGCTAATGATGGACGGAAGTAATATGGGTATTCAAAATATAAGTAAAAGTCAGAATCAATACTCAGAAGCATCCAGTGAGAGTCAGTCTCTTGCAGATAGTCTGATTAAGCTTGATGAGAAATTCTTAAAAGATTTAAAAAAATATTTATAGTAATTTGTAAAACCACATTGGTAAAGTATTTTTTTACTTATGTGGTTTTTAAAGGATTGTGATATATTGAATCCCAGTGCATTATTTTATGCACTCGGAAAAAGCACCTTGATATTTAGCATATTATTGGATATATTTGCATTTACAGTTCCATTCATTTGTTCGGTTAACAGCTTGACAATAGCTAGTCCTAAGCCGGTTGACTGTTTTCTGGCATAGTCGGTAGTATAGAAGCGTTCAAAGACTCTTGCTGCGTCTATACCATTTTCTTCTGCTATTTCATTCGAGAAGGAAAAACCGACCATATTACAGTCACTATCTATTTGCTCTATCATACGTACCTGAATTCTTCCCCTTGCATGCTGCAGGCAGTTGCGAATAAGATTTTGAATGATTCTGCCAAGCATTTCCTTATCTGCCATTGCAAATACCGCGGCAGAGTCATCATACTCTACTTCTATACTGCATTCTTCAAACATCGTAAAAGAGGAAATCAAACATTCCGTTATTAGATTGGTGATATTGATTCTTTCCAGAGAGTTTATCTGATTACTGTTTACCATATAAGTATATTCAAAAAAATGTTCAATTAGCTGCTCTAATATTTTTGTGTTTTTCATGGCAATTGTTAATTTTTCCTGCTGCTCCTCTGTCATTTCTTCTTTTTCCAGCAATTGCTGATAACCTTTAATGGCGGTAAGCGGAGTTCTTAAGTCATGTGAAATATTTACCATAAGCTCTTTAAATTTCTTTTCTCCCTGAACGGAATGCAGGCGAAGGTTTTCCTCCGCCTTTAAGCATTCATTTATGCGGCTTGCTAATTTATTAATATGTCGGTTAATTAAATCTACGCTTACGATTTGTGAAGACTGCTGCTGCAAACGCTTTTCTAAAATTTCTGATATTCGATCCAACTGCCGATTTGTCATAAAAATATAAACCGCTAATCCCACTATGATAGCTATCAAAATAATAATTAAATAAATCACCAATTATCAACCTTCCGGAAATATGTTTTTCCTGCTATTTTTACTTTATTTCTGATTTTCGAAATGATAAGTACGTATCCAAAAACATAACTACAATAAATAAAACACTACTGATGACACACTGCACCATAATTTCAATAGAGCAGTCTAAGGTCAATTTACTAACTAATGAAAACGGAAGATATTTGACTACACTCCCGATTCCCTGTCCCTTTGTTAGTGCAGAAATAATATCGAAGAAAAACGTGGATAAAAAACCTAAAACAATGACCGGAATTGCTTTTCTAGCTTTAAATGCTATCGGAATACAAATACTGATTTTTGCGATATAGGTTAAAGTAATGATGATACTTAGCACAATTGACTTTAAAATATATTCATCGTTTACAGGAACATCCGGTGTATTAGACAAAATATTGAAATACGCTGACGGCACACCTAAGTAGATTCCAAATCCTGCCTGAGAAGCGAACCCGATTACCGCAATGAGCGTATAGGGAAGAGTGAGCAATATTACTAAACAAGAAACTGACAGCATTTTTGCAAAAACAATAACCAATCTACCATTTCCACATGCTATTTCATCATGAATATTTTTAGTTTCAAAACTTCCGCACACTAAAACTCCTGTTATAACAGCTCCAAGAGCCATAACAATCATGGTATCAGACACCAGTGCAAAAGCGCTGCTTGCATCTAATGACACAGTGCCTTTATAAACACCATGAAGTACAAACCCCATAACCAGTGCACTAACTGCACTTGCCAGTATACATAATTTAACGCTGCTAATTTTTGACATTCTATATATATCTGCTTTTATCATATTAAGCATGTTCTTCACCTCCGATTACTGATAAGAAATAGTTTTCCAATGTTTCGCCTTTAAAAGAAAATTCCGTTGGAATAATTCCATTTTCATAAATAATTCTAGCTGCCTTTTTCCTATCATCTAAATAATCGTAGAGGCGAATGCTTTTATCATGCATTACCTTAAACTTCCCTGTATTTAATTTTGTTTGTATTATCGTAACCAATTTCTCAGGTTCATCGCATTCCACTTGAATATAATGCTGACATTTTCCCTCAAGCTCGCCGAGTGGCAATTCTTTTTTAATAATTCCTTTGTCAATCATAATATAGTCCGTTGCTGTCTGGTACAATTCAGGCAGGTTGTGGCTTGAAATAAGGACTGTAATCTTCCTATCCTCGGAAAGATTTTTAATAAGATTCCTAACCTCTACAACACCTACAGGGTCAAGCCCGTTTGTTGGCTCATCCAAAATAAGAAGCTCAGGGTTTGCCAGAAGTGCAATGGCAATTCCGAGGCGCTGTCTCATTCCTAATGAAAAATCCTTTAATTTCTTTTTCCCTACATCCTTAAGCCCTACTATTTCCAGTAATTCTTGTTCTACACCTTCATCCGGTATTCCCCGCATCACTCTGTGAACCTTTAGATTCTCTCTGGCAGTTAATTTACGATCCATGCTTGGATTTTCAATTAAGGTGCCAATTCTTCTTAGTTCTTTTTGATACTCCCGGTACTGAGATTGTCCAAATAGCTCTATCGTTCCAGATGTAGGAAAGCTTAATCCCGAAATAATTCTCATTAAGGTTGTCTTTCCTGCCCCATTCTTTCCAATCAAACCGTAAATCTTTCCCTCGTTTAACGTAATGGACACATCACTTAATGCATGAAACTGCTTATATGATTTTGTTAAATGCTCTGTTTTTACTATACATTTTTCCATTGTTTTCCTCCTGTTTTCATTTCCTCTTACCTATATCTTAAGAAGTAAAGGTTTAGAAAAGGTTAAGAAAACAAGAAAGTTTGTAAGTAATCCGATAATTCACGACTCCACCTTGCACAAGCGATATCCAAGTCCCCAAACTGTTTCAATATACTCGTCGCTTGGATTGGCTTTTTTTAATTTATTGCGTAAGTTGCTCATATGCGTTTTTACAGCATTGTCATCTCCAAGATATTCCTCACCCCATATTGTTTCATAAATATTTGCTTTCGAAAAGACCTTCCCTTTATTTTTTAAGAAAAGCTCCATAATCAAAAATTCCTTAGCTGTCAGTTCAATCGATAAGCCTGCTGCCGTGAAACGTTTTTCACTGGTATTTAGTTCAAGATCCTTATAAGTATATACGCTTTCCATTGACTGCCGTATCTTGGTGCGCCGTAAATGCGCCGCCACTCTAGCCGCTATTTCCCCTAAGTCAAATGGTTTGGTTATATAATCATCTGCACCTAATGTCAGCAGGTCAATTTTTGTTCCGACTAAATCCTTTGCTGAAATCACTAAGACCGGTATATCACTAAATCCCCTAAGCTCTCTTAATATCTCATCTCCGCTTTTATAAGGAAGCATAATGTCAAGAATAAGCATATCAAAGCTATCCTCTTTTAAAGCTTTCATACCTGCGAGTCCATCATATTCACAGTACACATCATACTGCTCTGCCTTTAGTGTTTCACAAAGCATATGATTTACATCTTTATTGTCTTCAATAATTAATATTTTTTCCAATCATTTTTCCTTTCAAGTAAATCTTAGGCAATTTCGAAAGTATAGCTCCGTTGTCATTATATTGGACTACTACTAGAAAATCAACTATTAAGCTATAATTATAGCGATTCCTACTCGTGTGTGTTAAAATAAGGTCAATTACAGGCTGGAATTTGTGTACGTCCACCAATGGAAACTGACAGGAGTTATTATGTATAAAATTTTAGTAGTAGAAGATGACCCGGTAATTGCGGGAGAGATGAAGCGGCACTTATCAAAATGGGGCTATGAGGTTGAAACAGTAATAGATTTTAATCAGGTGATGACTCAGTTTGCTGTATTTAATCCTCATTTAGTCCTGATGGATATAGTGCTGCCTTTTTATAATGGACATTATTGGTGCTCCCAGATACGTCAGGTATCACAGGTACCTATTATTTTTGTATCCTCTGCGGGAGATAATATGAATATAGTGATGGCAGTGAATATGGGGGGCGATGATTTTCTGACAAAGCCCTTTGACTTGGAGGTTCTGGCTGCCAAGGTACAAGCCATGCTCAGGCGCAGCTATTCCTTTAGAGGACAGACTAATTTGATGGAACATAACGGAATTATATTGGATATATCCGATGCCTCTATTATGATCGGTGAGCAGAAGTTGGAATTGACGAAAAATGAGTTTAAGATATTACAGTTATTGTTTGAGAACATCAACAGTCCAGTGCCCCGAGAGGAGATTATGAAGAGACTTTGGGACAATGATTGTTTTGTAGATGACAATACCCTAACTGTCAATATGACCCGTATCAGGAAGAAGCTGGAGGATGCGGGGCTGGTGAATTTTATTCAGACAAAAAAGGGATTGGGGTATATGATAGGACAATAGTGTAGAAAGGACCGATTAATGGACAAAAGGTACATGGACAAAACAAAAGGCCTGCCTGCTGAACATAATAAAAAATGGTACCTAACCGATTATTTGCGGGACAGGAAAGCTGGCATTTTACTGCTGACAGCTACAGCATTACTCTTTTTAACAGTCGGCAGTCTTAATCAGCTTGGCAATTTAGTAAAGCTTCTATATGCGATTTTATTGTCTTCATTTTTAATTATACTTTATGGCGTATTTGATTATATTAGATATTTGAAAAAACGAAGAAGCCTTGAATTAGCCGGCAATAATTTACAGCAGGCCTTAAAAATACTTAATGAGGTTAACGGAGAGAATCATCATTCCAGATTGGAAGGAGCCTATGAAGAGCTGATTGCGGGATATAATGAAGCCCTTAGCTTTATGGATTCGGAGGAGCTCCGAAGAGATAGTGAGAGGAATGACTATTATCTGATGTGGGCCCATCAGATCAAGACACCGATTGCGGCCATGAAGCTTCTGCTTAACGACAGGGAGGATAGATTTGCCTTGCTGGAGGAGTTATTTAAAATAGAGCAGTACGTGGAGATGGTTCTTCATTATTTACGTTTAGACAGCATGGCTTCTGATATGGATTTAAAGGAATATGATTTATACAGCCTGATTAAGGAGACGATTAAAAAATATTCCGTTCTGTTTATTAACAGCAAGCTTTCCCTAAAGCTGGAAGAATTTCATGCAAAGGTACTGACAGATGAAAAATGGCTGACGGTTGTATTGGAACAGATTATATCCAATAGCATCAAGTACACCCCAAAAGGCTGTATATCAATTTATATGGAGGATAATGAAAGTAAAATATTGGTGATTGAGGATACCGGCATAGGTATTCGTGAGGAGGATCTGCCCCGTATTTTTGAAAGAGGATTTACAGGCTATAATGGCCGGATGGACAAGAAATCCACAGGAATCGGGCTGTATCTGTCTAAGCATATAGTGGACAGCCTTGCTCATGTCATCAGGGTTCAAAGCAAGGAAGGGAAAGGAACAAAGGTATACCTTGATTTGGGAAGGACCAATATGAGAATAAAGGATTGATTATTGATCAAAAATTATAGAAGCTTACAAAAATGTAAGGTTAGGAAAAGGAAATGTAAGGTGAATCAATGGCAGTACATTTCTTTTTTGGTTAAGATAACAGTGTAAACAAAATTAAAACAGCAGGAGGAATATTTATGGCACTGTTAGAAGTGAAAAATTTAAAAAAAATATATACTACACACTTAGGTGGAAATAAGGTTCAGGCACTTGATAATGTAACTTTTTCAGTTGAGCAGGGAGAGTACGTGGCGATTATGGGAGAATCCGGCTCCGGTAAGACAACCCTCTTAAACATTATGGCGTCACTGGATAAGCCTACCAGCGGACAGGTAATTTTGGCCGGTAAGAATATGGCAGAGATTAAGCAGAAAAATATTTGTGCCTTCAGAAGAGATAATCTGGGCTTTGTTTTCCAGGATTTTAACCTGCTGGATACCTTGTCTTTGAAGGATAATATATTTCTTCCTATGGTTTTAGCAGGAAGTGAGTATCGGGTTATGAATGAAAGATTACTTCCTTTGGCCAAGAAGCTTAGTATTGAGGAGCTTTTGGAAAAATATCCTTATGAGGTGTCAGGGGGACAGAAACAGAGGGCAGCAGTTGCAAGAGCTTTGATTACCAATCCCCAGATTGTTTTAGCAGATGAGCCTACAGGAGCGTTAGATTCCAAGGCAGCCAACAAGCTTTTAAATATTTTTGCAGATATTAATCGGGATGGTCAGACCATATTAATGGTAACACACAGTATTCAGGCGGCCAGCCGTGCAGGAAGAGTACTGTTTATTAAAGATGGCAGTGTCTTTAATCAGTTATACCGGGGCAATCTAAGTGATGATGCCATGTATAGAAGGATTTCAGACTCTCTTACCGTCATACAGACAGAGCATTCCGGCAATGGAGATTTTCAAAGCACAGAGCCGGGGAAGGCTATATCCGGTACAATCTCCAGGGAGGTAGTTTAAATGAGCAGACAGAAAAAAAGAATGATTCCTAATCTGGCAATCAGCGGCATTTATAAAAATAGCTCTACCTATCTGCCTTATATAGGGATCAGCATATTTGCTATGTTTACCTTTTTTGTATTTGATTTAATTATAAATAATGACATTATAAAAACAGTGCCTAATGCTGCTTATGCATATATGATGATGATGGTTGGTTTTTTTCTGTTAGGCATCATCATGATTCCTTTTTTAAGCTATACCAACAGTTTTTTGATTAAGCGCAGGAAAAAAGAGCTGGGTCTGTACAGCATTCTGGGGATGGAGAAAAAGCACATCGGATTCATGATGCTGTTAGAGACATTCATCATCTATGTTATCGTGTGTGTGTTTGCTGTCTGCCTTGGGTTCCTGTTCTCTAAACTATTATTTTTGTTACTATTAAATTTAACGGGACTACCTGTAGATGTGAAGCTCACCTTTAATCTATCCCCTGTTAAGCATACCTTGATATTCTATGGCGGTGTCTCTCTATTGAATTTGATACAGAACCTGATACAGGTAGGTAAGGCTAATCCGATTGAGCTTATGAGCCAGTCAAAAAAGGGGGAAAAGGAACCCAGATTTATCCTTATCTGGACTATTTTAGGGGTGGCAGCAATGGCCGGGGGTTATTACATTGCTGTAACAGCTAAGATAGACAGCAACATTTTTATAAATTTCTTCTCGGCAGTATTTTTAGTGATCGTAGGTACTTACTTTCTATTTACATCAGGAAGCATATTTTTCTTAAGAAGGTTTAAAAATAACAAAAAGGCTTATTACAAATCTTCAAATTTTATAACGATATCCGGTATGCTTTACCGTATGAAGAAAAGTGCTGCGAGCTTGGTTAATATATGTATTTTTTCCACAATGGTACTTATTACTGTCATATGTACAGTTGGTGTATATCTGGGAAATGACAGCATAGAGGCATTTATGTATCCTTTTCAGGTAGAAGCTTCTTTCCAGGGCAGGGAAGCGGCAGGTGGAACTGCATCCGGGACTGCTGAAGGGGAAGCTGCGGGAGAGGAATTTGCTGATCTGAGTCCGGAGCTAAGAAGCAAGGCATATGAGCTGGCAGAGTATTCTAATGTTACGCTTGATGAATATATCGGATATTCTTCTCTAAGACTTTCTGTGGTAAAGGATGAGGAAGGAAATCTTAACCTTGTTGAAGAGGATAGCCGTTGGGCGGATCGTTATAAAATTACACTGATGACTGTAGATGAGCTTAATAGATTGGAAGGGAAAAATTATGAAATACAGGAAAACGAGGTTTTGGTATTCAGCAGCGGCGCTGACTATAATAATCCTGGTATGGCGTTTATGGGTGAAGCATTTAAGGTCAAAGAGGAATTAATGCAATCCTCTATTACACCAAAAGCAAAGGGCAACACCCTCGGAGAGGAATATATTATTGCTGTTGACAGCATAGAGACTTTGGCGCATATCGGGGATTTGTTTTATACGAATGCTGACGATAATATGAGCTATAAGATTTTAATAAAAGCAAGCGGCAGCGAAGAAGATATTATGGAGTTTTATAACCAGTTTACTTCCTATGTTTCTCCAATGACTGGTTTTCAAAGCTCTGCGGAGAATCTTACTTCTGCCAATGAAATTAAAGCAATGGATGGCGGTCTGCTATTCATCGGTATCTTCTTTGGGACTATATTCTTTATGTGCTTACTCATTATTATGTATTATAAGCAGATTACCGAGGGCTTTGAGGATCAGGCAAGCTTTGACATCATGCAGAAGGTAGGCATGAGTGATGAGGAGGTACGTCATACTATTAGAAAGCAGATATTGATGGTATTCTTCCTTCCGCTGTTTGGTGCCATGCTCCATACTGCAATTGGGATGAATATGGTTGTTAAGCTGCTGGGAACTCTTAATTTATTTAATAATATGCTTTTAATCGGGTGTGCGGTGTTTGTCTGTGTAGTATTTGGGGTTATCTATATCATAAGCTATAACCATACAGCTAAGACGTATTATAGCATTGTGAGGAAGATGGCAGTGTAGTATGAGAGGAATGGAAACCACCTTTATTTTTAAAGGTGGTTTCTTGCTTTAAATAATAATATCCAGTTTTACTTCCCCTTAAAATCAATTACAGTATTTTATTATGATATTCCTTGAGTAAATTTTGAAATTCTATATTAGTATGCAAAAATTCATATGCGGGTTCTTTTTCTATTTCTAAAAGGATTGCCGGAAGTATTTCCTTGCCCGTATTCTCCTTACTTTCCTTTATTTTTAAATGGGAGTATAGAGAGGATTTTTTTATATCCCATGGTATCATCAATGCGGAAAGCATTGATTGCAGAAGCAATATGCTCTCCTTCTCATTTTTTTGATGAACAGCCACTTGAAGCGGTACAACGTAAGAGCTGTAATCCCATAAGTCAAACAGTTTTATAAGATCCTTAAAAATCTCTCCTAAATGAGCTGCATTTTTATTATTGCCCTCCGCTAATTCAATGTCTGCCAGCTTCATTATAGTATTTTGAATTCCATTAAGTTCTTTTAATAATTTTTGTTCTAATATCTCTAATGCTTTGCCCGTTTCACCTTGATTCATAGAGAGATTCGCTTGAAGATTACTCTTATCAAAATAATTACTCTCAGGTAACTGGTTTATCAACTCCTGTGCTTTATCAAATTCATTATTTCCCATATATTTCGATGCCAGCATATAAATTGCTTTCTGTCTCAGGCTTTCATCGTCACTTTTAGCAACACGCTCATATAAAGCAATGATTTGATTATGATAAGACTCCTTATTTTTAATCTCTGCCCCATACCAAACCAAAGCTCCGTCCATCAGCAGCGCAATTGACTGAATCAGCTCTGCACAACTAGGATATTCTTTTATTTTCTTCATTCCCATCATAAACCCGCTGTCAAAATCACTTTTCCGGATTGTGTCCATGATCTCCTCGCTAAAGTAAGCAATTTCCTGAGCCGTCATATTTTCATGAAAACAAAGTAATGTGTTTAAATCAACTCCCAGCAGCCGCGCGAGTGGCGGCAGTAAGGTAATATCAGGAAATGTCACGCCCTTTTCCCATTTATTAACAGCCGGAGTTGATACCCCAAGGTAATCAGCAACCTGCTCTTGAGTGAGACCTTTTTCTTTTCTTTTTTCACGAATCACTAAATTCATCTGCATATATTTATCCTCCTATATGTTAAATTGGCTTATGCAAAACTCATTTCTGAGTGGTGGCTCTCGATATAGTACTTTATAAGCCCGTTTTTCTAAACATTTCAACTATCTATGGATATTTTATCAGATAAACTTTACTCTCACAATTGAGTTGTCATTAATCAATGGGATAAATTTTTAACCACAAGTTAATATAATCAAGGGCACGACAGCCAGTATTGGCGTCGCGCCCCTATTGTTTTTTATCTATTAGTATAGAATCTAATAGCAGTAAGCTTTGCGCCTGCTATAAATCTAACTATTTTGAAAACATTACCTTTTCACTATTAAACAGCTTTGTTAATACCCATGCCAGGAAGCATGCTAAAACAACGTTTAATCCCATTGTAATTACCATTTGAATCGGTTCATAGGTAAAGGAAAATACTCCGTGCATACACAGCACGCTATTGTAAAGCGGCAGGAAGAATAAACCCAGCCCTTTTGCTTCGTTTCCGCCAAACATTGGCAGTAAGCTGATGAGCATAACTATTATCATTAATGGTGACACCGCTGTTCCTGCCTCTTTGATACTTTTTGCAAAGGCAGATATAATTGAAATTAAGGCAACGAGCACAAGAACCGTTGTTAGTATAATACCAAGCAGCAGTAAATAATCAGTTACTTCATACACTCCGGCATTTATTCCTTCGGCGGAGGAGCCCATCATTTTGGGCAGCGACAGCATTGTTCCTGCGAAGCTTGATAAACCGGATAAAAGGGCAATCACACTTAAGCTGATAATTTTGCCAAGCGCCAGGGAGCTTCTCTTCATTGGAGTAACAAGCAAAGTCGCAATTGTACCTCTTTCTTTTTCACCCGCAATAGATTCCGGTGCCACAGAAATACAGCCGCTGTACAGAAATATCATTAACAGCATTGGAAGCATCATGGCAAAAATCTGACCGGTAACATCCTTTTCCGTTGCCATATCATACTTGATATCCCCTGCATTCAAATCAAACTTATTTGTCATAGATGCTTCATACGTATCCAAAATATCAATAATATTACTTCTAATATTGGACGATTCAGACTCTGTTGAATTATAATAAATTTGAACATTTGGTGCCGCTTCTTTTGAACTCACGTTATAATTATTTATTTCTGCAATAAAATTTTCCGGAAATACTAGTAAAACATCTGCTTCTTTATTCTGAATCATAGATTTTGTTTTTTCTATTTGATCATCCGTAACATCTTTCCATTCTGCCGAAAGATCCTCCAGCTTCTGTGCCAATTCGTGCGGCATATTTTGTACATAAGCCTTTGACACATAATCTTCCTTTGTATCAAATTCCGACATCATTCCCTGTCCTAAAAAGGAATAAATGATATAGATTAAAAGCCCCGGCATAAGAATTGTAGTAAATACCATTCTTTTATCACCAAAAAATCGGGCTAATTCCTTACTTATAATTGTAAATATTTCATTTTTCATGCGATCTCGCCCACCTTTTCCTCATATATCTCAAAAAATCTGTCTTCCAATGTTTTTCCATCTGTTACGGCAGCAAGGGAATCACAGACAACCATATTTCCATTTATAATAATACCAACCCGATCACAAATTTTTTCAATCAGAGTAAATATATGCGTAGATACGATAATGGTTTTACCTTGATTTTTTAAATCAATTAAAAAGTCTGTAACCACCTTAGCAGTTATAACGTCCAGCCCATTTGTCGGTTCATCAAATATGATAATACTTGGGTTATGCACAAGCGAAATGACTAAGGAAACCTTTTGCCTCATTCCGGTAGAAAGATTTCCAACCTTAACCTCTGCAAATTCATCAATGCCAAATCTCATAAATAAATCTTTTTTTCTTTTTTCTCTTTCCTCAATAGATATTCCATATAAACCTGAGAAAAAATCAAATAAATAATTCGGAGTAAAAAACTCCTCTAATTTAAGCTCACTCGTTAAAAATCCGATTTTTTTTCTCACCACTTCCGGATTTTCTACTACGCTTGACCCATCTACTAAAGCATCGCCTTCATCCGGCCTAATCAAGGTTGATAAAATACGAAGTGTTGTCGTTTTTCCGGCTCCGTTAGGCCCAAGCAAGCCAAATACTTCTCCCTTATAGGCAGTAAATGATAAATTTTGTACGGCAACCTTAACTTTTTCTTTTGACTTTTCAAGTTTCTGCTGTTTTGCCGAAAGCGTAAACGTCTTTTTTAAATTATTGACCTGTAAAATTTCTTCCATAACTTCTCCTTCTATTTTAATTTATTTTTTCTTTCTAATCAGTATTATAAATCCTATCATTAACAGCACCGCTCCACAAATAACTCCATATATAGAATAACGGCTGCCTAATTTTCCTGCTAAGAATATACTGGTCGGACCATCTGCTGCGCCAATGATCCCTATTGATGCTGCCGAAGAAAATGATATGGATCGTTTTATCTTTGTGTAGATTCCCCATATCAAAGTGATAGCTCCAATAACTCCCAATATCCCGCCAATCCATTTTTTCATAGCTTTTCCTTTCCAATGCTTTCGTCTTTTTACTAGACCCAGTATATCCTAATTTTTTCTATCTGTAAATAAAACACTTGCTCTATTGATTAACTTTACTAAAAATTAAGAAAACCCATTTGTATTTGATACCAAAATATACCAAACGCAAATAGGTTATTCTATGATTTTCATATATTTATAGTTTAATCATGCCTTTTCTTCTTTTTCCCTAATCGGAATTAACAAGTCCAGCTGCAACGGCTTTGAAGCCCCGGCATTGTTTTGATAATGAGAAAAAATATTTAAATGCTCTTCCATTGTTCCGCCCATTTCAAAAGGTTCTCTCAGCTCTATTTCATAAGTCTTATGGTTACAAGCCCACTCATAAAATACCTGCCATTCCTGAAAGTCTCCCATGTTAATACAATGTGCCGCATATAAACCGCCTTTAAAATGTTTTTTAACTAATGGCTTGGGAACCTCCATATCCTCCGGTATTGTGACCCAAAATTCATATCCGTATGGGTCACCTATTTTTTGCGGGTTGGGATTATTAAATCCATATACTCTTAAATCCGGTTTTACTGTGTGTAAATTCACAGCTTTTACAAAATCGTCTAAACGCGCTCCTGCTGTCTCCTCTGGGTTGTCTCCCTCATAGTGACATGATGCCACTGCAGCAGGCGGTAAATATAAAATTCTCACATCCTCTAGCTTTGCCAGTGTTTTATTTGCCTTATTCAGTTCTTCCATTGAACGTTCCTCCTTAAAATCAATTTTAGAAAGGCTCAACGATTCGACTACTTTCAAAAGCTCGCTATCATGAAAAAGATTTAATTTTACATCTATTTTGTTATACTTTGACAACTGTGTAATAAATTTTTGTAAAATTGTGCGAATGGTTGAAAGTGCAGTAATTTCATCATTCAGCTCCTGCATATTTTGCTCAAAAATCTCTAAAATGTGAGATTGTGCCTCATGATTTAAAATAGTACCAATTTGCTTTAGCGGTATACGCAGCTTGCGCAAAATTATAATCTGCTGCAAACGCTTAACATTGCTTTTATCATAAACACGATAAGCATAACCTTCTTTTTTGCAGCTTTTCAATAGTCCTATCTGCTCATAATACCTGAGTGTCCTCGTAGAAATATGAAAACCCTTTGATAATTCACTGATTGTTACTAAATCCACTTTGTTTCACCTTCCTTAACTCAAGTATAAAGTGCGACACGACGTCAAAGTCAATAGGAAAAACTTCAATTACTGATTTATAATACTTTTGGCGTCTATAACAAATCCATTTTTATTTTCGGCAGGAGAAATAGCAAAAATAATACTTCCTATTTCCTCTTCGCCTCCTACAAAAGTGGTATATTCTACGCTTGCAGTATCATCTTCATTCGTAGTACATGCCTTGTATTCATAGCTGATATCGCCAAAATCAGAAACTCCTATATAATAATATCCATCTTTAAAATAACAAGCAGTCTGACCTTCTTCCATATCCTCAAAGGCGGGCTCATAGGCCGGTAAATCAATACCCAATGCTAACTTAACATAGTCTGCTACTATTTCTTTACTGACTTTTACCTCTGTTTCATTAAATTCTAAATCTTCTCTGTAAACTTCAACTATCTCATGATCATCAGCGGATGCACTTGTATATGAATAAAAAATGAAATTTTTCCAAAATTCATCATTTATCTCATTTGAACCTGAAAATTCAGGGAGATAATAACACATAGAGTGCAAAAATTCTTTTCCGTCCTCTGTTAACTGAAACTCTACTTTTTCCTCGTCCTTCTTACTTTCTTCTATGTCTTCTTTAACAGCTTCTTCCTTTTCCTCCGCAACAGCTGCTTCTTCTATCTCTGTCGGTTTCGTATCAGAAACCCCTTTATTAGAATCTCTTTTATCGGAACCGCATCCCGCCAATGACAGTATACATAAAACAGAGCACAGCATGAGAAAACCTTTTTTTAATTTCATTTTGAATATCCTTCCTTTTTTAATTTATTATAATAAAAATATTAATAAAAGTAAATTTCTTCCTCATCAAAAATGATTATAATAATTTCAAGAAAATCTTAAAAGTTCCTTAACCCATAATGCCGACGTAAGATAATAGTAAATAAACTCTTCTCATTAAATTTAAGAATAACTAAAATACATTGATATTACATAATTAAAATGATATTATTAAAAAAAATGAAATTGGGTTGACAATTACCTGACAAACAAAAGAGAAGGGAAATTCTTATGAAAAAACTAAAAAAATCTTTAGCTATTATTATGTGCATTACTATTATTTTCTCAATGAGCGGAAATTCTGTGATGCATGTCAATGCCGCATCCGCTACTCCTTTACAAATTAATATGATTAATGTATCAAAGGTATCTACAAAGGGAGATGCTACTTTAATTGATTGTAATGGAAAGTACGTTTTAATTGACGGAGGGCATACTGATTCATATAATGATCTATACAATTATTTAACTACCTACTGTAAAAGAAATAGTAAAAACAAAATATATTTTGCTGCAATTATTGTGACACATAACCACAAAGACCATTATGGCGGCATTGTTAAACTTTTAAATAATACAAACTTATTCGAAGTTAACTATGTGTATAAATCAAATATTTCACCAAATACATCGCTGAATACCGCAAGCAAAAATGCAAATAATGTAGTAAATGTAGGCGTTGGAAGTATAATTTCTAGAAATATTAATAATACAAAAATTAAAATTTACGGACCTGCCAAAAACTTTTCTACGTCAACCGCAGAAACAGTGAATACCAACAATTCTTCTATTATTGTAGATGTTAAAGGTGATGGTGCATTAAGTGGAATATTTATGGGTGATTTATACTTAGAAGGACTCAATGCAGCAATTGAAAAATATCCAACTTTATTTAAAACGAGTAATAAATATACAGTTTGTAAGTTCGGGCACCATGGACTAAGGCCAGGCGCAAATCCATATAAGGTTTCAAAAAATGATTTGATTTCAGAGTTAAATCAATATAAAAAATATATAAATGCATCCAATTATATATTTACAACATCTCGAGCAGAAAAAAACAGAGAACGGTATTCAAGTAATTATCATTATTTGAAAACTCAATTATTGTTAAACTCAAATGTTTGGGCGTCATACCAAGGCAACATTTCATTTATGTCAAAAAGCACAACCAAGGTAATTACAGGCAATAGTATAAAGCGATTATATTAATCATTCAAGAAAATCACTGAAACCTATAATTTATGATTTCAGTGATTTTTTAATTATTCTAAGTATATCTTATCTCTTCTTACCCGCTGACCTTCCTAACCGGAAACTGAATTTCCGTAAGCCATTCCTCTTCTGAATCCTTATTCCAAACTCCGTCAATGTACGATTCTCTGGGATTATCAATAACCTCATATCCATTTTCTTCTGCAAAGCGAAGCACTGCCCCATACGCCTTTGGAAAATCTTTATAAGCCCCTTTATGAAGCACACAAGCTGCAGTATCTACCTTTTTTATTGTTTTGAACTTTATCATTTCAGAATCTTTTTTGAAGTCAACAACTGCTTCGCATACTTCAACATCTACATCCGTTTCCTTGTATTCTCCGTCATGATAGATATTAAAACAATACTCCGGCTCTGCACATACACAGCCTAAGCGCTCCATCTCCGCTCCCATTGGCGGCACTATGTTAAAAAGGGAATCATAGCTTGGCATAACTATACGTATAGAAGCTACCTTTACTTCGGGCAATTCCTTTATGACAATATGATAGCCTTGATTGATTAAATCTCTTGTAAGATAGCTTTCAACTTTAGATAACCGCATCGTTTCCTCCGCAATTCTTTTCATAATCTCAATTTTCTTTTTTTCAAGCAGCTCCTTTTCTGACATGCCGTTTTGAACTGCCTTTATCTCATCTAAAGTAAATCCCGCCTCCCGCAGTGCCAATATTTGATGTATGACAGGAAGCTGTTTGGATGAATAATAACGATATCCATTGAGCTCGTCAATATAGATAGGCTTTAACAGCCCTATTTCATCATAATGCCTCAGAGCTTTTATTGTAACATGGTTCATTTTTGAAAACATGCCAATCTTATATAATCGTTCCTCTTCCTTAAATTTACAATGTTGTTCCATTTTTTCTCCTATTCCCATTTAAATGTAATGATTGACCCTATCGTTCCGACTATGGCACATAATATCAAAATAAATAGTGCCGGAACCATATGATCAATCGGCGTCCCCAATGAAAAACCTTTTAATAACTTGATTCCCTGCGTAAGCGGCATGACATCGGCAATCCTCTGTAATGACTTTGGAAATAATTCATATGGGATTGTGGCTCCTGAAAGGAATAGCATTGGAAAATAAACGACACTGCATACAATATTTGCTGATTTTATTGATTTGCACATACTTGCAATCAGCATACCCAAACTATACATCGAAAGCATGACTAACAAATAAGCAAAAGCAAATTTAGCTGCTGAGCCTGTTAAGCGATAATCAAAAAATATAATCGCCGCTCCTGCTACTAAAAAGGCGGAAACAAATGCTATCATCATGTCAATGACTACCTGAACTAATAATAACACAATCGGCCTTACCGGGGTTACATAGAAATGCTTCAATATTTTCTTGTCCCGATAATCTGCAATCGTCAGAGGAATTCCCATAAATGCTGTGGCACAAATCCCGACTGTAATAAGTGCCCCAAAGGAGCTTTGTAGAAAGGTATATTCCGCACCTTCATACGCAGGCTTATTTCCTGCAATAATACTAATTAGAAACAAAAGACCGACAGGCATACAGATGCCAAAAATAATGCTGTCCGGACATCGCAGACTAAGTTTTCCTTCTATATGAAACAAACGTATAAATTTTGACATTTTATTGTTCCTCCTTCGTATAAAATAAGTAAGCATCCTCTAACTTATTATATGGTGTTTTCTCTATTACTTCTTTTACCGTACCACTCACTATAATCTTTCCATTTTTTAAGATTCCAATTCTGTCACATAGCATTTCAACCTCATCCATATAATGCGAGGACATAAGAATTGTCATTCCTTTCTGTTTTAACTCTTTTAATATTGACCACACCTCACGTCTGGCCGTTACATCCAGCCCGGTTGTCAGTTCATCCAAAAACAAAACCCTTGGGTTTGGAATAAGAGCTAAAATCAAAGAAAGCTTTTGCTTCTCACCGCCTGATAATTTTTCTACAAAGTGCTTTTTTAATTCTATTAGTCCAAACTGCTTTAAAAGCTTTTGATAATCTGAAGGGTTTTGATACAATGCCGACATCTCCTGACAAATTTCCCAAACCTTTATATTTGCCTGAAAGCTCGAGGATTGTAATTGTACCCCTACCTGCTCAAAAAGTGTTTTTCTCTTTTTTATTGGATCCTCCCCTAATATCGACACATGTCCTTCTTCGGGTTTTTTTAATCCTAAAATGCACTCAATTGTTGTCGATTTCCCTGCACCATTGTGCCCAAGCAAGCCATATATTTCGCCTTGCTCTACAGAAAATGTAATACCGTCAATTACCCTTTTCTTACCTAAAACCTTAGAAATGGCATTGGCTTCGATACATACTTTTTTCATATTTTCTCCTTTTCTTTTCATAGTAAGCTTCTTTCGGAAATTGCGAAGCTTATTTCACTATAAATGCTACTGTTAGGGGAGGGTCAAAGATTAATTTTAAAATATATTCGGAAACAATAATTGTATTTCAAATCCATCCGTATACTATTTTCCAACTTTATACCCTGCTTTCTATAAAATAAATTATCAATATAAAATAAGCTGTCTCTTTTGGTTAACCATTTTTATTATACAATAATTATTCTTAACATAATACTTACAGTTCATGAAAGAATAGCAAAGTGGGCACACTCCTATGGAAGAAAAAAACAGCAAACCCCGGAGGGTTTACTGCTGATTAAATCTCCATTTTCATCCACGACGCTGAAAAAGCATTTCTATTATGAAGTTGTAAATATGATTTGTACGGTAGTGCCTAATTTCAATTTTGACTCAAATATGATATCGGCATTATGGCACTCGACAATCTGGCGGCAGATAGCCAGTCCCAATCCGGCGTTACCATTTGCTCTGCTTCTTGATTTATCTACTCTGTAGAAAGGTTCGTTTATTTTTTCAAGATCAACAGAATCGATTCCTTTTCCATTGTCACAGATCGATAATATAATATATCCATCCTTAGAATAGGCCTGCCATTTAATCGTCCCATTATTTTCACATGCATCAATGGCATTATTCGTTAGATTTATTAATAAACTTTGCAGCAGGTCTTCATCGGCAAATATAAAATCTATATTTTTCTCACGCACCAAATGAATATGCTTCTCATGGATTCTCCCTTGCAGTACTTTTAATACACTGTCAAATAAAACTTTGACAGAGCAATTTTTCTTAATCAAATTTCTATTTCTTAACGTAGCTAAGTCTAACAGCTTATCAGCAATATTTAAAATATGCTTGCTGTCTTCCATAATATATCCCGTTATTGTTATTCTTTCTTCCTCTGTCAGTACTGTTTTTTGCATATACTCGGCAAAGCCATAAACAGAAGTTAAAGGTGCTCTTATTTCATGAGAAAAATTATCTACAAACTGCTGTTTTTGTTTGGCATCATTGTCAATCTCTTTTGATACGGCTACAATCTGTGATAATGGCTTAAAAATAATATTCAGGATTAGCATAAGGGCAAAAGCTATAATAATAGAAACGCAGACACCAATAAGCAAAAGATGATAATACATTTTTGTCCGCTTCACCATCATATCAGTGATATCATAAATATACTGTATTTTGTATTCCTGCCCGGCATTTGGAAATTCTCCGTTAATAACGATAAATTCCTGATGATTCAGTCGCTTCAAAGTAACGGTTCTATTGCCGGCAGCAGAGCCTGGATTTTGATTTTCGAGCGATTTATCATAAAAGCTGCTAAAAAGCTTGTTACTTCCCTGAAAAATTTCCAGATATACCTTTTTTATTTTATATTGTACAGAATAATGTTTATAAAGATATGCAATCGCATCTTCTTTATTAACACCTCTTTCCATTAGGATTTTTAGCTCCCTGCCCATGGAACCGGATAGAAAATAGTACTCACTCATTCCCCTTTCCATAGCCGAATCTACTTGACTGTCTAAAAAAAGCTTTGATATAAGCAACAGGGTGGAAAAAAAACCAAGATAAAAAGCAGCATTGATGTAATAAAAGTTTTAGTCTTCATTTTTTATCTCCAGTCTGTACCCCATTTTATAAACTGTTTTAATATAGTCTTCTAACTCCAGCTTTTTACGTATACGTTGAATATGAACATCTACTGTTCGAGTTTCACCTAAGTATTCAACTCCCCAAACAAGCTCTAGCAGCTTCTCCCGTGACAGCGCAATATTTCTGTTTCTAATGAGTAATTCCAAAAGGTCAAATTCTTTTGGCGCACAGTCAATGATAGTGCCGTCCTTGTGTACGGTTCTGGCTTTAAAATCAACGACTATATTTCCAATTATAAATTTATTTTCCAGCTTATTCATTCTACGGAGAACCGTATCGACTCTAGCCTGCAATTCTAAAAGCTCAAAGGGCTTAATCATATAATCATCAGCCCCGAGACGCAGCCCCCTAACACGGTCTTTTAATTCCGTTTTTGCAGTCAAAAAAATAACGGGAATGTCAGGATTGTTAAAATTCTCCATTACTTCAAACCCATCAATTCCCGGAAGCATAACATCTAAAATCATTAAATCATATTGTTTTATGTAAATTTGATCAAAAACAGATAAGCCATCATACAGACTGTCGCATAAATGTCCTACTAGTTTCAGATTTTTACATATTAATTCATTTAGACGTTTATCATCTTCAACAATTAATATTCTAGCCATCCTATCACCTTAATCTGATTGTTATTGTCAATTAAGTATAATGATAACATGTAAAAAAGTTGTAAACAGTTCTAATTTTCCTCCTTTAATAAAAAGACAGAAAAAACTACCTCTCCATCTGCTAAAGTTGATTTAGTAATACGTGTTTCTACTTTAATATAGGCTTTCTCTTCTTCTAAAATCTTTCTCACAAGATAAAGACCAAGGCCGACACCTTCCTGAGATATCACATTTTCACCCCGATAAAAGCGGTGAAATATTTTTGTATGTTCTTCCTTTGAAATTTTGATACCGGTACTTTTTATGTTTATGCGGACATATAAATCGTAAGGAATCATTTCAATCGTAATTTTACTTCCCCGGTCACTATACTTTACCGCATTATCAAGCAAATTAAAAAATACTTCCTCTGTCCACTTTTTGTCGAAATATGCAGTTAGCGACTGCTTACCCTTAAGTATAATTTCATTTCCATGCTCCTGAGCTTTCAGGGCTGCTTGGTTGATGGCAGGCAGGATTGCCGATAAAAGCTCATTTTCCGCCGGATGAAGTATTATAATTCCGGTTTCCAATCTGGATATTTTAGAAAAGCTCTCTCCCAGCCAGCTTAGCTTTTCAGCCTGCAAATTAATATTATCGATAAAGACTTTTTGTTCCTCATTGCTTAATTCCTCCTGATTTAAAAAACTGCTGTACATCTGTATATTTGTAATTGGGGTATTAATTTGATGAGTCAGATTACTTATATTTTTACTGATTTGTTTTCTTAATACTTTTTCTCTATCTTTAAAAGACTGCAAAATTTTGTAGAGTTTCAAAATCTGCATCTGAAATTTTCCAAGCAAAGAATCCTCATTTTCATCAAAATTCTCGATTGGTTGTCCATCTATTAGACTTAAAATGGTATCATTCACTTGTGTCATCGTATCATTTATTTGCTTTTTTATTTTATATTGAAAAAATAAAAGAATCGCTATACTGCCTGCTGTCATAATAAAAAAGCATATATATATCCACTTTGGAAACATGGCAATCAAGATAATGAGGCATCCACCTAAAATTACTTCTGCCAATATCGCTGATTTTATACTGTTTTTTTGATTATCCATCATGTTCATCACACCATTTATATCCTATACCAAACACTGTTTGAATAAAATCAGGATTTTTAGAATCCGTTTCTATTTTTTCCCTCAGCCGCCTAATATTCACATTCAACGTTTTCTCATCTACATAGTTTTCAAATTGATCCCACACTCTGTCTATGATCTGCTCTCTTGTCAATACTTGATTTTTATTAAGTATAAACAACTCTAACAGCTTTGTCTCTGTAGCCGTAAGACTGATTTTTTTATCCTTTATCCGCAATTCTTTTTGTGAGCTTACATAAACTAAATCCTTACAGTAGTAGTTTCCTTCTTCTCTGCCATTCGTTCTTTTCAGCACTGCCTCAATTCTTTTGACAAGCACAGCAATAGAAAACGGCTTTGTCAAATAATCATCACAACCGGAATCAAAGCCTTCAATAATGTCCTCTTCTGCATTGCGGGCTGTCAGAATAATGACCGGAATTCTGCTGTCTGTTCGAAACTTCTTTAAAAACTCTCTGCCATCACCATCAGGCAGGTTGATATCTAAAATAATTAAATCAAAAGGCTCATTGAGAAATAAAGAAGCTTCTTTCATAGTAAAAGCTGTGTATATATCATAATTTCTTTGCTTTAATGCAAAGGCAATACCCTGATTTAACAAAACATCATCTTCTACTATAAGAATCTTCTTCATTTTCCCACCGCCTTAATTAAAATTGTATCATATTAATTTATTTTTATCTTACTCAATTTCCCTTAATCTTTCAACAATAGATTTCTGGTTTAATACATTTGTTAGTATCTTTGCAATCGCTGCACAAATAGCAAACATAATAATTACAATAATAAATATCGTTTCTATATACAAAATTACGTTAAATCCGGTAAAAAAGGCAGAATCACCTAACATATACGCACCAATCCCACCAAGCGGAATTGCTAATATGACTGCTAAAACACAGAATTTCCCGCTTTGCCGCAATAAATTAAGATAAAGCTGTTTTTTTGTCATACCAATTGACTGCATTGAGGCATATTCAATCCGGTGGGCAAAAATATCTGCTGCTACTGTATTAGAAACATTTGATATTCCTATGATACCCAGAATAGCCACTAAAAAAATTCCGATTATAGCATATGTTGTTTTGATATTTTCTGAATCTAGTCCTTGTTGATACTTAGAACTCGTCATTAGCTGCGTACTGTGCTCTTCTTTCACAATATTCATGATTTGAGTTATTTGATCCTTTGATAAATCTTCTTTTGCCGTTAATTGGATGCTCCCAATCATATTATCATATTCGGAGTATATTTCTTTAAATAAACGATCCGGCATAACAATAACTGCTGAATCAATGTCGCTTGATGAATATTCATTCGCTTGCTCTATGACTGCCATAACCGTTACCTGCTTCTCGATATAACAATCCCTTTCTTTGTCATAAAAGGATAAATCTAAAACATCTCCTGCTTGAATCTCCTCTTCTTTCGCTGCTTTGCTCGTAATACCATATACGCTTCTGAAATAGTCAAGATTTTGCTCTTGGTAAACAATGTAATCACCGGAAGCAAACTTTTCTTCATCAATTTCTCCACTCTTGATGTTATAATTTGTCATTTCTGTTTCCCATCTATGCGCCGGCATTCCAAAAATATTGAGGGAAAAATTTCCTCTGGAGCTGGTGTTCATAGAAATATGATCCCCTAATGACTTTTTATAATAATTATATAATTTCCCTTCCGGTTTTATTTCTCCGGTAGATTCAAAATAAAAATTACTCATATCTTCCTCATCATTTGTTCTTGCCATATAAATAATATCCTCTTGGTCGATAAATGGAAGTTTACTTATTCTTTCAACCAATGACTGAGATATCGGCTGATACCGTTCATCCGATGACCACATCGATGATTTATGCCTTATTTGGAAATCATT
>CAYPIB010000005.1:0-17972 GCA_964410675.1 uncultured Roseburia sp. | reverse complement strand
AAATGGCGGAGCTTTATAATATACACCCCAATCTGTCATTGTTTTTATCACTTGAGGGGCTATCAAACACCCAATCGCATATCCGGCGATTACCCCTATACCAATTCCTATAACTGACATTCTGTTTATTTGAATATTTAAAATACTTTTTAATTGTTTTTTAGTCGTACCGATTGTCTTCATCATCCCAAACCAGCGAATATCTGACGATATGGATATATGAAAGATATTGTAAATTAAGAAATAGCCGCTGCCCATTAAAAGCAGCACTAAAAACAATATCGGTAATACCATCGTCAATGCCGAGGTAACACTTTCTCGTGCATTCTTTCCTGCTGATGCGGAAATGCCTTCTACTTTATCACACAAAGCATATAATTTATCCTCAATATCTCTTTTTATTAAAATTGGATTTAGATTATTAAGCTTGACATAGATGATATGATTTTCCTCACCTAAATTGGGGTTAAATTCTTTTGCAAAACCCGGTGCCGTATAAATCTCTTCATAAATACTGCTGATTTGATAAAGTGGGTTTTTATATACTCCGCTTATTTTCATCGGTATTTTTTGCTCCACTTCTTTTCCATCTTTTATAATAACAACATCAAGCGGATAATCCTTTCCAATCGGTGATTCTATTCCAAGATTTTCTACCATCGTATCAGAAATTATAATGTCTGAAGTCGTTTTGGGATAGAATCCCTCCAACATGTTGATATGATTATCATTGTAAAAATTCATGTCCGGTGCATATAATCTTGTTTCTATACCGCCAAATTCACCGTTATGAAGAGGTGTCTTCGAACATTTTTCAACAAAATCGGCCCACTCTACTTCCTTTTGCGCTAAAATCTTTTCTAAATGCTCCTTTCCTCCTTCGATACTTCCATGAGCCTCCGGTCCCGGTGCCTGCTCCATCGCATTATCTGAAGTTGAAAGCAAACTAAAACCTGCGGTCAGCATTGCCGTTATTAATATCGCAGTAAGAGATATAGCCAATATTGATATATAATTCCTTAATTTGTGGTTTTTATATTGCTCTTTCGCAATTTCTTTGATTATCTTCTTATTATTATTTTCATACATTTTCATTCACACTCACAATCTTTCCATCTTCTATGTGCAAAATACGGTCTGCCAACTGGGCAATCTCTTCATTATGAGTAATCATAAGAATGGTCTGATTAAATTCTCTGCTTGTCATTTTAAGAAGTCCCATAACCTCTGCACTCGTCTTAGAATCAAGGTTTCCTGTCGGTTCATCTGCCAGAACAATCGCCGGCTTAGATGCAATCGCTCTGGCAATTGCTACTCGCTGCTGCTGCCCGCCTGATAATTCATTTGGTCTTGCTTTTTCTTTATTTTCAATTCCAAGTGTTTTTAAAACCTTTTTGAAAAATGCCTCATCTACTTTATTTCCATCCAATAAAATAGGAAGAGTTATGTTTTTTCGCACATTCAATGTAGATACGAGATTATAATTTTGAAATACAAAACCAATATTTCTTCGTCTAAAAACAGTACAGTCCTCATCATTCAGCTTGAGCAGTGAAGTACCGTTCACAATGACCTCGCCGCTGTCTGCATAATCTAATCCGCCGATCAAATTGAGCAATGTCGTTTTCCCTGAGCCGCTCGTTCCGACAATGGCAATAAATTCTCCTGTCTGTACCGTAAAGCTAACATCATCTACCGCCTTTGTTATATTCTCATCTTTTCCATAATACTTTTTTAGATTTTTTGCTTCTAATATTTTCATTTAATATCGCTCCTTTATTTTTGTTGTTGTGAAATATATTTCCTACTGCTAATTTGTATTATAAAACCCTGAGATTACAAACTTATTACAAATAAAAAAATGAGACAACAAACTTTACAATTGCATATTTTGAAAGTATAATAATGCAAATGAAATGTTTTTTCAGAATTGAGAGGTTATTCTATGCGAACATTCGATTATAATAAAACAGCACCTAAGTTATTTACTGCAGAAGTTGTAAATTTGATTGCAGCCATCCATGAACACAAAGGAAAGCAACAGTTATTTATTGAGGCTAAAGCAGATGCCTTGTCCAGTTTACTTGATATTGCTAAAATTCAGAGTACTGAGGCTTCAAATAAAATTGAGGGAATTGTTACTACAGAGGCAAGACTGCGAGAAATTGTTCATCAAAAAGTAACTCCAAAGAGTCGGAGTGAGAAAGAGATTGCCGGATACAGGGATGTACTTTCTACCATTCATGAGAATTATGATTACATCACACCAAGAGCCAATATGATTTTACAGCTGCATCGTGATTTATATGCATATAGTCCCACGTCTATTGGCGGCACTTACAAAAACAGTGACAATATTATACAGGAAACGGATACTCACGGTAAAATCAGAGTTCGCTTTCAATCTCTGTCAACCTTTGAAACACCAGAAGCAATGGAAAATCTATGCAATATTTTTATCGCGGAGGTAAACAGACATGAGATTGACCCACTTTTGCTTATCCCGATGTTTATTTTAGATTTTTTATGCATCCATCCATTTCATGATGGGAATGGACGCATGAGCAGACTGCTTACTTTACTATTGCTTTATCGCTCCGGTTATATTGTTGGTAAATATATTAGTATTGAAATGTTGATTGAAAAGACAAAAAACACCTACTATGATGTTCTTCAAGAAAGTAGTATTGGGTGGCATGAGGCCAAAAACAATTACTTGCCTTTTATCACTTATTATCTCGGTATTGTTTTAAATGCCTACCGTGATTTTTCCAATCGTGCAGAACTGCTTACCACAAAAGGACTAAGTAAAATAGACCGAGTACAATATGTGATAAATCAAAAGATAGGAAAAATTACAAAAAAAGAAATTTTAGAACTGTGTCCCGACATTAGTCAAACAACTGTAGAAAAAGCGCTGTCTGACCTAGTAAAGCAGGGGATTATCCTCAAAATAGGAGGCGGACGATATACGCAGTATATTTTTAATCGAGAATAGTTTCGCAAATTGATTGCAGGAAAACCACCATATCGCAGGTAATGAACAACCGCAACTTCAGTAAATTTAAAACAGTTTTAACGGTTATAACCGCAAAAACTTTATTTTCTATAAATCAGGAAATACAATACAAATACTAAGCATACCATCTTGATACTTGGCAGTAATATTTCCATTTAGCTGTTCTGTCAGTGTTTTGGCAATGGAAAGACCAAGCCCGGTTGAATTTTTGGCATCCTCGATCGTATAAAAGCGATGAAACAGCTTGGCAGTTTGAACCCCATCAAGTTTGGCGGCATGATTTGAAAATATTATCTCGCCGTCCTTGGTTAACATAATATTCAAATCACCATCACTGTACTTAATTGCATTACTCATAATATTACCAAATATTCGGGTTAACGACCCATGGTTAAGCTTTCTTACTATTTTTTGCTGAGGCATACTAATTTCAGGTGTAATCCTGCTGTTTTTTAAGGCAGCATAATAGGTCGAAATGCTTTCTTCTAAAATACTGTTTAGTACCACATCCTCTAAAGCAATATCCTCGGTTGTTGAAGAAACGATAGAATAGCAAAAAAGCTCCTCGGTGAGCTTTTTTAAAACTTCAGAGCGGTTTTCAATCATATCTAAATAGCGCTTGACTGCATCCGATTTTTCCTCTCGCTTCAGTAAATCCAAATAACCGCAAATAGCTGTAAGCGGGGTGCGTAAATCATGAGATATATTAGTCACAGCATCTTTCAATTCTAAATCTCCGCTTTGAAAGCGTCTGCGTTCCGTTCTCAAAAATCGGAGTTCTACATTAAGGTCAGCAGCTAACCGTCTGATATGACGGTTACTGCTGGAAATTGTAATTAAGGTATTCGTATCCGTATCCAGCTTTGCATGAAGTTCTGAACGGATTTCTTTCATTGCCTTATAAAGGAATGCTAATTTTATATATAAAACAATAATAATCAAGCTAAGAACCATACATACAATACAAAGCCAAAACATAAGAATCCCCCTTATTTTATATCTTTTTTGTTAAATAAGAATACTCCGGTGATCGTTACTGTAATTGTAATTAGAAGCGAATACAATGGCATCAGCAATAAATGTACAGCTGATCTAGTTTCAATCAAAATTGATTGTCCTGTTGGCACAAAATCAATTAAAAATTGGTATATCGTTCGCTTTGTACCTCGCAGATAACCAGGATTTGCTACTAATTGTTCTTTCACATTTCCCAAAGAATCCGTCATTATAAATTCAGGATAAAACTCCGGATTAGTCAAGCATGAATGAAGATAAGAAGCTAAAACAAACAGTGCAAATACACCAAGAATATTTATGACTGCTGCCGTCGTCTTATTTTGAATCATCATACTAATCAGTGTAAATATGGATGTAAATGCTAAAATCATCATAATGCTGGCAAAAACATAGCAAAGTATAACTTTAAAATCTGTTTGAAAGAATCCCAGTAAGGGAATTCCCAATATGCTGACAGTTATTAAGAAGGTAAAGCTCATCAGAATTCCAGCCGCGGCACATACGATAAAGTTAGTCAGGTAAATAGTTCTTCTAGAAAATCCCAATACCAGTTTGTTTCGAATCGTACCATCACTGTACTCCGTCCCAATATATAAACTACTAAGAACAGATGTTAGTATTCCAATTAAAATAGCATAGTTAAAATATATTTGATCTAAACTTACTTTATAATCGGTACTTAAATTTTTTATATAATTTTTTATCGGAGAATTTACTCCCATCGCAAACAATAAAATCATCAATATTAAAAATACTTTATTTTTTTTCATTCGGGCAAAATTAGCTGATAACAATTTATTCATTGTGGCTTCCTCCTGTCAAACTAATATAATAGCTCTCTAAGTTCTCATCTTTCTCCTGCATTGAAAGTACTTCACAGTTTTCCTTTGCAAGAGCCATGACAAGCTGAGAAATATTTACTTTACCAAACACGTCTGCCTGACAATCGGATATCATATTGTATTCCAAATTCAAAGTATCAAGCACGTAAGCGAGTACCTTCATATCTGAAACCCTCAGCCTGATACACTTTCTATAAATGTCTTCTAACTCCTTTGCACTGATTTCCTTAACGATCTGTCCCTGATCAATAAATCCATAATGTGTTGCTAATTTAGCCAGTTCATCTAACATATGGCTTGAAATAAGCACTGTAATCTGACGTTCTTTGTTTAACTTTAATATCAGTTCACGTATTTCAATGATTCCCTGAGGGTCTAGACCGTTTGCCGGCTCATCCAGAACAAGAAAATCAGGATCTCCGGCAAGTGCAACTGCAATTCCAAGTCTTTGCCGCATACCGAGTGAAAAGTTTTTAGCCTTCTTCTTTCCGGTAGTTTCAAGTCCGACCAGCTTTAGGATTTCATCTATTCCTTCAAACGATGGCAGACCAAGTATTTGATACTGCTGCTTTATATTTTCTTTTGCAGTCATGTCCAAATAAATAGACGGAGTCTCGATCACAGCCCCCATGCGGCGTCTGGATTTTACGATTTCCTTATCGGTACTTTTCTTTCCATAAAGTAAATACTCTCCTGCCGTAGGGTTTTGAATCCCGCAGATTACTCTGATTAAGGTTGTTTTGCCTGCTCCGTTTTTACCAATAAATCCATAAATAGAACCTTTGGGAACATGCATATTTAAATTGCTGATTGCTTTAAAATTGTGATATTGCTTTGTTAAACCATTTGTATACAAAACGTACTCCATATCAATGCCTCCTTTTATTATATATCCGCAGTTTAGCATCATATGGTAAAGAAACCGATTAAGAGAGGGTAAAGAAATAGTAAAGATTATTCCTCATGTAATTTAAACCCAATTCCCCAAACTGCTTCAATATAGTCTTTGCCATTGACCTCACGCAGTTTTTTACGTAAATTGCTAATATGCACTTTTAAAGAGCTCTCCATACAATCAGGCGTATCCTGACTGATGAGCTCCAAAATCTGAGTTTTTGTCAGTACCTGGGATGGGTTTTGCATCAGTCGCTTAAGAATCGCATATTCTGTCTTTGTCAGCTTAACGGGAATATCATGAACAGTAACCCCATGTGCCGTTATATCCATGACCAAATCACCATATGTAAGCGTAGAAGCCATCCCCATTGCCGCTGCATTCCGAAGTGAAACGGTAATGCGGGCAAGCAGTTCGCTAATGTCAAACGGTTTTGTAATATAATCTGCCGCACCATCCTGTAACAGCTTTACCTTTTCGCTCACATCCGCCTTTGCACTGACAACAATCACCGGAATTCCGGTTATGCGGGGCAAAACCTCTTCACCGCTGAGTCCCGGCAGCATCAAATCAAGCAGCACAAGATCCGGTGTATGGGAGGACAATAAAAGCAGTGCCTCCGTGCCTGAATAAGCCCGCAGTACATGATACCCTTCCTTTAAAAGCACTTCTTCAAGCATATTGCCGATATAAACATCATCATCAATTACTAAAATCTTTTTAATGTAAAACACCTCCGCTATCATCTACTAAAAAATCATTCACTTTTTTTGAGCAGCTATAATCAGCATCATCGGACGCCTCATTTCATCTGACATCCCCGGAATAGAAAGCATATCCTCCGGCGGCTGCGGCTCGATAATATTTTTCAAATCAAATCCATATTCTAACAGCGAGTTTAAATATGAGGTCAATGTCCGGTGATATTTTGTCACATGCTCTCCGAGAAAAACAGCATCCCGTTTTCCTTCATAAAAATAGTGGTCTACCGGAAAATGAAGGATATTTCCCTCGTCATCATAATGCCAGTCCTGGGTTCCATATGATGTAAAAATCGGATGCTCCACCGAAAAAACAAAATGCCCTTTCGGCGTTATCCATTTGCTTATATTGCTCACTAAAGGCTCAAAATCCTTAATATAATGGAGTGCCAATGAACTTATTACAATATCAAAAGCTTCATCCGGTAATTTTAAATCCTCCATTGCCAAGCAGCGATATTCAATCTTCTCATGGCCGTTTTTTTCCTCGGCAGTTAGCAGCATTTTCTTTGAAATATCGGTGCCAAGCACATATTCTGCCTCATTTTGAGCCGCATACAAACAATGCCATCCATAACCACAGCCTAAATCCAGCACTCGCTTTCCGGCAAAGTCCGGCAATACCTTCTGCAGCTCGGACCATTCTCCCGCACCCTTTAAGCCTTGTTTCGAGCGGCTCATTTCACTGTATTTATTAAAAAATACCTCATTATCATATTTATTTTCCTTCATTTTCTGTATCTTCCATTTCTACTAATTTTATTGTAAACCTCTGATATACATACGATATTAAAATTAAAACTCCGCCAAGGACAAAGTATGATAAAATTTTCTGTCCTAATGCAAGAAAATATAAATCTATGATGAAAAACTTGATAACTGAAAGAATCGCTAAAACCAGTCCAAAGCGCCTCATATAAAAGTTTTTAAACACAAATCCATAAATAATATAAAGAAGTGCTGCAACGATCAGCGCAATACTGATTACCATGTTATTCATTGCCAGATTATATTGGCATAGCAGTATCTGCATCATAACAACAATCATGTAAATTGCAAATGTAAAAATTGAAATATCCTTTGACCGACTGCTTCCTTTTGTTAAGTATTCTGCTATTTTCCAAATGCAATACGCTGAAAATATATTAAAAATAATAAAGAGAAGAATAAATGGCAATGCTGTGTTTAAGTTAGATTCAGAAAAATAATTCATTATAAATCCTAATATCCCGCCAATAAAATACAAAATGAAGGAAAAAACTTCTTCAAATCTACTGCGCAAAACTTTTACTTTATTAAGCGCATAAGCATAAAGAGTCGTTGCCATAATTAATATCACGTTTGTATTCCAAAAGATTGATTTGAAACTATATTCCCAAGTTACCGAAATAAGTCGGACAATATAATTTGCTATTATATAAGTATAAAAGTAAAAAGAAATCAGCGCATAATATTTATAATAGCGAAGGTATTTTCCCTTATTAGACTGGATATAAAACTTTTCGTCCTTGTGCTTGTAAATGCCTGCAAATAAAAGCAGTATGGTACACAAAGCCAGAACTATCGTTTTTATCAAATAAATCGGACTTAGTTCGCCGGTAAGATCAAACAAGAGAAATGAAATTACACACAATCCCAATGCCCCAATACCCATTCTCTTATACCATTTTTCTCCCAAATAAATTCCTGCCAGCGTTATTGCTGTTGCTTCTAACAGCCAGCCAAAGGTAAGCCATTGCCTGTCAAATTGAAGCGGAACTGCCAGGATAATAAAGATAAAGGAAATGACAAGTACTAAATCAGCAATCCTTTTATCCTCTGTTTCCCGATTCAAATATCTCGATAAGAAATAATAGAATAAAAACATAAATAGAGCTAAACCGCCTAAATACTCCTCATTAATTTCGATTATCTGATAAGCCATAAATGCCCAATTTACTAAAATATTAGAAACTGTTAGAATAATTGAAGCTGTGGAGATTGGTTTTTTCTTTTCGATTGGATAGATAACTGCTATCAATATGTAAAGCAAAAAGGTCAGCATCGTATAAACAATACCAATTGCCGGTAATACTTTTGGCAGTATAATAAAAAAAGTCAGTGTATTTAATAGAAAGCTGATATATTTTGAAGAACTCCAGTCTTTTTTTAATGATATCATCAGCGCAAAAAAACTAAGTATTAAAAAGTAAAACATGGCACAATAAAGCATAAATTCATTATCAACATTTAACGATAAAACCGGCAGGTACCCACCTATCAGGGCAAAGTTTGCAATGGTTTGTGAATGGTATCGTATGGATAAATAAAATGCCAGCACAGTAATTCCAATACATAAAAGTAAAGCAATTTCAACCGATAATAAATCTAACTGAAAATAAGACAGTGCCGTTGAAGCAAATAAAATTGCGATTCCGCCGGAAGTAATACCAAGTGAAAATATCGACGGCTTTTTTTGGTTAACAAATTCTCCGGCAGCTAAAAATATAATTCCGAGTGCAAACGCTGCCAAAGCTTTTGCTGTGTCCGTTGTAAGGAAATTCACATAAGTGTATTGGAGACCCAGAATCACCCCCAGCAGTATGAGCAATATACCGGCAATGTTCGCAATGCGTCCCCCTAATTTCATTTCGACATTATTTTTAAATGCTTCATTCTCAATCTGTTTCTCAGTAATTGGACCCTGCCTTAACCCCTCATAATCAGTATTGGCATTCTCCGTCATAGTATTTAACTGATTTTTTAATTGTTCTCTTTGATTCAATAAAAATTCATTTAATTCAATTCTCAAATTATGCAGCTTTTCCTCTAATACATACTTTTCTTTTTCTTGAGAGGATTTTAATTTATTTGATAATTCAAATATTTTTCTTTCATATGTAGTTTTAATAATATATAGATTTTTAGAATGCTCCATCTCAAAGCTCTCAAATTTTTTAGAAAGGCTTTTTTGAGAATGATATAATAGGTCCATTTTTTTGGAATAGACTACAGAAAATAATTTTTCCTTTAAACTGTTAATTTCATCTTCTTGCCTTTTCGTTAATTCCTGTAACTTCTTTCGTTCCTCTTCTGTCTGTTGCAGGTCTGTTTCCAGCATAATATTTTTGGAAACATAATCCATCTGTTCTAATCGAATAATTTCATTTTGAAAATCAGCCATTTGTTGTTTTTGTTCGTTTAAAATATTCTGTAAATTCTTGCTAATATCCATCTCCTATTCCTCCCCTTATACAGTTATTTACACTATTTTCTCTCATACCACGGCAGTGCTTCTTTTTTAATTTACAATAAAATAATATCATAATTTTTATGTTTTGCCCATTTTAATGCAACTCTATGTATTTAGATGGATTTAAAGTAAGAAAAAGACTTTCTATAAGATCAAAATTCATCATAGAAAGTCTTAAAAATACTATAGCATATGTTTTATCAAATATGATTGTGCCAAAGATACTAACCTTTAAGTCCGCTCTTTTAGAGTTACATGAATCGTATCACCCGGCTGTTTGCCAATTTTGGTCCGTATGTCCTTACGAATACCAATAATATGACAGGGTGTGCCCATTTTTACGACCTGCCCATCATAAGGTTCGTCGTCAAAGGTTGCATGCACCAGTACTCTGCCCTTTCCAAATTCTTTCTTTACATCGAAGGGAACCTCAATATATGCAGCATCCATATCAGGCTTTTTTATTATTACAGCATCAAACTCATATATTTTTTCCATAGAAATATCTACCTCTGCTTTTTATCAATTAAAAATAGCTGAACACATAGTATGAATGTTCCAATTCCATAACCACACGGAGCAATATACCACAGGTGTGTACTATGGCAATTTATTGTAGCACATATACATTCAGAAAAATAGGTAATTTATGCAATGCATAATTTAGCTTTTAGTAAATGCCCATAAATTTTTAATTTGATATTGTAAATCCTTAAAATCCCACAGTCTGTTGCTTCTTTCTATGCAATTAGGATCATTTAATCTAATTTTACCATCTTCAACTCCGGTTAAAACAATAAAGTGACCTGTTGTTGTAAAGTCACCCGGACGCATACTGCAAATAATTGGACTCCCCTCATTTAGCTTCGAAAAGATTTGATTCTCATCCAGTCCAAGCTCCTGGCCCCGAACTCCAAAACCCAGACCGCCTTCTGTCATCAGGCTCCACATTGTTCCGGTTCCTTCCACATAAAAACCGTTAGACATAGAATAATCTGATACTGCATTCGGTGTTGCATCCTTGTCCTTTGTCAATCCCACAATCACCATCGACAGACAAGTTGGCGCGCATCCCGACATTGCTATATTACTACCACCATAGGATGCATATCCCCACCTTGTATCCCATTGTATAAGCAACGGAAAATCTGTCGCGAGCTCCTCATCGCTAAGGCCTCCGGTAACACTTCCATCTGATGTGAGGTATCCTTTTACAAAATCTATCATCTCCGGATTATTGCATAATGACAATATCAGCTCTTCCGGATAAGCTTCCATATTTTCATAAATTTCGTTAAAATCCGGATACTTTTCGGTCAGACTTTTTAATCTGGCTTTAATCTCATTATCTTCTGTTGCTTGTGGCGCTTCAACTTCATATTGCTGCACTGGTTCATTATTATTTGCTTGATTATACATTGAATTATAATTACCTGGCTTCACCGCTGTCATATCCATGATATTTAAAACAAGCAATCTTCCTATAACAAATATTACTACAAGTAAAGCACAGTTTATTGCCAAACGTCTCATTTTAAGACGGCGCTTTCTTTTTGCTTTTAGTTTCTTTCTTCTCTGGATTTTTAAGCGTTCCTCTTTGCTTATATACCTTCGCCCGCTATTCATCCGTACCCCAGTCTGATTCATTTCCATTACGTTTATCTGAGATTTCATTTGTTTATGTCCTCCAACCTTTATATAAAAAATTGTAATATTACATATTTTTTCTTATGTATGTAAAAAACGCCTCACTATGATATCTATATTCTATCAAAGCAAGACGTAAATTTACTCTATTTTTTATTAAAAGATTCTTAAGGTTCTCTTTAGAAAGGCAAAAGAATTTATTGATTTCAATCTAAATTAATTTTTATTTCATTATAATCACTAAAATACTTATCTTTTGTAACAATTGGAATAAAGAATATAAATAATTGGGCCACTACTGTTATCAGCATATCATAAATATCAAAAGAACTGCCTAAGAACATATCATGTATCATTTCGGAAATCAGAGCTAGGATGATTATTGCTACACAAATACAAAAGTGTATTTTAACTGTAACACTTCTTTTTAAGGTAAAAAGTATCACCCATTTTGCAAACATAGTGATTGCCCATGCCGCCCCTAAATTAGGCAGTATACCAAGTAAAAACAAGTATAAACTATTATTAGTCAATGATGCGCCTCTTAACAAAATAACTGCTGCCCATATAAATATCCCTGTATACCCTAAAAGCTCTACGCTTCCCATCTTTATTTTACTCATGTTAAATCACTGCCTCCCTTGTACTTCTTAATTTCTTTTTTCTTTACTAGTTATACTACTTAACGTATTATTCCTAAAAGTATATCACAAAGCAACAATTGAAATCAAAAAACTAATAAAAAACAAGAAAACATCCCATTTTACATGTCGTCTGTCCATAAAGTAACACAAAGTGAATTTTTTAATATATAATCTATTTAAGCAAAAAATTTACCTGTGAAGCTTCAATTGTAAGTAAAGGAAAAAATGGAATACTAAAAGTAAATTCAATAAAGGATGCTTCTATTTTTGGAGATGATAAAGACAAAAGTTATGCGGCTACATCAGATGAACAACAACAGGCGGCAGATAAAGAGATGCAGAAGCGTGTAGAGTAACTATTAAATTAGGACGATTATTCAAAGGAATATCATCTCTTTGCTATTCAAGAGGACAATGACGAAGGAAGCTTTATTTACCGAGAACTGGAATAACATTATAGCTTATCATAAATTTCAATTCATATAGTTGCTTTCTAATTAATTCGTGGTAAAATTAAAGATAAATTAACCAATCAATAGGAGGAGAATAAAATGAAGCTCTGTATTGGTTTAGCTCCGTGTAAGGTCTGAATCGGACGGACTACATGGAGCGATAATATTCGTTCGATCGGCTTTGCACTTTCATAAATAATAACGATTTATATGAAAAAGGAGCAAAGTCATGTTTAAAAAATTAAAAACAAATATTATGGAACTTAAATCGTTCCTAATTTTATGGATAACACAAACGTTTTCGTCACTGGGAAGTGCAATGACTAACTTTGCTGTTGTGATTTGGTCATACCAGCAACAAGGATCAGCGCTCACGACTGCACTATTAGCAATCTGCTCTTATGCACCATATGTGCTTTTGAGTATCTTTGCCGGTGCGCTTAGTGACCGGTGGAATAAAAAGATAACAATGTTAGTGAGTGACAGCTTTGCGGCACTTTGTACCATTGTGGTGCTTATATTACTGTCAACAGGAAAACTTGAGGTTTGGCACTTATACTTAATTAACACTTTAAACGGATTAATGAATACAATCCAGCAGCCGGCTTCAGATGTTGCCACAACTCTGTTAACACCGCAAAAGCATTATCAAAGAATTAGCGGGATGCGTTCCTTTTCACAGTCTTTGGTCACTGTACTAACGCCTGTGCTTGCTACCGCACTGCTTTCCTTTACAAGCTTGCAATTTGTCATTCTATTTGATTTGATTACGTTTACAGTGGCATTTATTGTATTGCTTTTATTTGTTAAGATTCCAAATCAAAGAGAACATACAGGAAATAAGCAGGAAACTTTATTTCAGTCTGTAAAAAACGGTTTGCAATATCTTAGAGACAATCGGGGCATTCTTGATTTGATTCTATTTTTAGCTGTCATTAATTTTACAGCTTCCATATTTAATGCTGCTCTGCCGGCAATGCTTTTATCAAGAGCCGGCGGTAGTGAATTTGCTCTTGGTATGGTGAATACTTGTACGGGTATTGCAACAATGATTGGAAGTGTTGTTGTTACTATCATGCCGCCGCCAAAAAGCAGGGTTCGGGTAATCTGCAATTCCTTGCTGTTTTCAATGAGTACGGAGAATTTTATCCTTGCCTTTGGCAGAAGTACACCGATTTGGTGTTTGGGCGCAATATTGGGCTGGATAGTCATTCCCTTGATGAGCGCTAACATGGATGCACTGTTTCGCACGAAAATCCCGATTGAAATGCAAGGCCGCGTTTATTCAGCCAGGAATACATTACAGTTTTTCACAATTCCTTTAGGCTATTTATGCGGAGGTATTTTAGTTGATAAAGTATTTGAACCATTTATGTCTGCCCAATCAGCAGGCAGTCTATGGATTTCCTTATTTGGGGCTGAAAAAGGGTCCGGCGCAGCTATGCTGTTTTTTGTAATTGGCATTATCGGCGCATTATCCTGCCTGCCGTTTAGAAAAGATAAACATATTTGGAAATTGGAAGAATAAATGTATTTTCTTGATTCTTAATAATTAAATAAGCACAGAGCAGCTTTTTTAGTTGCCTGTGCTTTTATTTCTATTAAAAACTATTTAAGTAATTCTGCAGCTTTTCTATAAGCCTTCCAACATGAATTCCATCCACAAAGGAATGATGTACCTGTACCGAAAATGGCAGAATCACTTGCCCATCCCTTTCAAAATATTTTCCCCAGTCAAAGGTCGGAGATGCATTTTCTTTATTACCGGAAATGGTATGGGAAATATGAGTATAGGAAATCCATGGAAGCGGTGAAAAAGAAAAAACATCATTCGCACACTTACCCACTGCATAAATAAAAGCGAACGTAAAGGAATACCGATTTGCCTTTACCATCTTTAAAAAGTGAGTAATATTAAGCTCCAAGCTGATGCAATACTGCGGCTCCAGACTATTTTGAAAAATTTGACAATGCAGATTTCTTTTCCAGTTTTCTCTGTCAATTACTTGATAATTCTGATCCATGTTCTTTTCCTTTCACGTTATTATTAAAATCTGTACTCAACAATATCCTCCAGTGCTTTCCTTGGCCTTGGCTGCGGTATTTCATCCGCATATCCAAGCGCAACAGCTCCGATTAATTGTGCTGTCGTTCCAATATGGGCTGCTAATTCAGGATACGCAAAACACGTATTGGCAATCCATAACGTACCAATGCCTAAGTCCTCTGCCTGCAGCAGCATATTTTCAATGGCGGCACCAATAGAAAGGGTATCCACAATCTCAGTAAATCGCTCATCTACGGTAATATGATCAAATGGAGACTTACCATCTATATTTAATACAATAATAATGATAGGAGCTTCTTTCATAATCCGCAGTGTATTTTTCGCATCCGCGAGCCCGAAACCCGAATTCGGCAATAAAGACTTCCCTCTCATTTCCCGCTCAATTCCTGCTTCCATTTGTGCTAAAAGCTCATTCTTCTTTTCCCCGCCGTACACAATAAATTTCCACGGCTGTTTGTTTTTCCCAGATGGTGCAAGCCGCCCGGCCTCTATAATTTTATAAATCAAATCCCTTGGAATATCCGTGGATTTATATTTTCTTATACTCCTTCTGTTTTGAATTGCTTCTATACTCATTCTGCTATGCTCCTTTATCTTTATAACTTAATAGGCAATAGTGAAACTTCCCTCTGGGTGGCGGCTTGGAGAGCGCTCATCCAAGCGGCCACGCAGAAGGAATCCTCTCATAACTTTAAATTATACTGCATAAAGTTACCATTCTTCTGAAACCCAAAATCCGTATACAATAATATCCCCATATCTGAGGCCGTAATCTGCACCGTACCACATCCATATTTTTTTGCTTCTTCCACAATCTTTCCAAGCAGAGCTTTACTTATCCCCCTTCTCCTGTATTCTTTTAAAGTATACATACTGGAGAGAAGTCCAATTTTTCCGGTTGGGTTACTGTAATATGGAGGCTTCTCCACAAATGACATACCACTTGTTGCAATGATTTTTCCTTCCGCAACCGCAAGCCATGACACAAATGTTCCATCTGCAAGATGCTTCGCATAATATTCTTGCAATTTAGGCTCTAAATCAATGTTTGCTTCTGCACCTTCCTCCTGCAACTGATTGATCCGCATCCGGACAAAAGTATCAATATCCTTTTTCTCTAATTTTCTATATGTAATCTGTTTCATGATTGTTTCCTTTTCGCTTCCTTTTCTGACATTCCCTCAGAAAATCCTATATTTTTCATCATATCCATCATAATCAAAATTCCTGCCTGTATGCCTATCTCTGTGTATACATCAGACGTTTCACTGACCAATTCATTTGCATAGTCAAGCAATCTTTAAGGACATTTTTTATCATACTTTAATATACGTTTTTCAAACAAATCATAGGCTTCCTTTATTCTTGTTTCATAACTCCTAATATCTTCCTCTTCAGACTGACCACATTGCAGATAATTTGATATTCCCTTAATAGTAGAACGTTTGAATATTTCATCTGTTAATTTCATATTTTTTCTCCCTGTACAACATCACACGGTTAATTTATCATATTTTTTTCACATAGTCAACCGCACACGGTTAATATTCAATTCTAAAACCTCATATACTTTTCTTAACCGTACAAAGTTAAGGAGGACAAAATGACATATTCTGACGCTATTATTAAAAGATTATCAGAGTTATGTGCAGAAAAAGCCATTACTATTAATCGACTTGCTACCTTGTCTGGCATTACTCAGTCTACTGTAGATAATCTGATGAAGGGGAAAACCAAGAATCCTAAGTTAAAGACATTGCACAAATTGGCAGTGGGCTTGGATATGACTATTTCTGAATTATTGGACTTTCCGGAAATGAATGAAACTGCCTTTGAGGATGAATGATTAAATTAATCTTCCTTATCTTTTTGCATATCAATAAGACCTAAAATAATAAAAAAACACCCAATAGGAATTAAAATATTGTAATCTTGAAAGATTGCAACTATAAATAATACAATACCTATTATAAAATAAATGAAGCTATTTGGATTTTTCAATTATTTTACCCCCTAAAGCTTTTTACTTTCTTTTACAGAAAATCAGACCAAAAACTTGGTATATAAAAGTGTTTTAAATATATCTTTAGTATAATATATGTGTCAATTTTCTACAATCATAAAATAAGGCTGCTGCCACTCAAAGCAGCAACAGTCTTATGCCTTTATAACATCTTTTCTACCCACTGCTGTAATACCATTAACTGCTCTGGTGTATGAAACCAATGCTCTCCGCCCTCCATAACCTTAAGATTACAATGGTATGTCTCGACAAATTTATCAATTACAGTACGTTCTGTTAGATTATCCTTATCACCATATAGAATTGCCGTTTTAGAGTTCCAAATAGAAATGGGATGCTCTTTTGCGTATGAAAGATATTTCCATGATAGTGTTTCGCCAAACTCTGTTTTGATTTCTTTCTCTTTAAAAAGTCGTTCCTCTGATACAGATGCCCATCGCATCATATTTCTGATTAAATGTTGCATATCAAGTATTGGTGAAACAAATAAGCACTGCTCAAATTTTATGTTCGCAAAACTCAGCATACTAAACCATGCTCCGATACTATTTGCCCGAAGTGCCACCTGATTCCAGTGCTCCTTTATATATTCCATTACGCTTGTGAGCTCCGGCACTGCCTGCCAAGGATAGAAACTATTTTTTTCATCTTTTCTCTCACCATGTTCCGGCAAATCAAAACTCAAAACCTGCCAGCCCATCCTACCTACGATTTCAGCAAAATCCTTTGCTTCTTCCTTATAGCCGGATTTACCATGAACAAAAAGATATACTTTTTCTGACTTTTCTCCCCACTCTATAGAGGGAATATTATTAATATTAATTTTTGTCTGCTTCATGTTACACCTCATTTAACTCATTTCATGTATGTTACATATTGTACCTGATTTATCTCAATTATTTGTTGATAGTTTTTATATGTTTAGTTAATTTATTAGCAAGTGTTCTGCATAATATCTTTTAATCTGCTAAAAATAATAATATTCATTAGATAACTGCAAAACTCATTCTGGGTGATGACTTGGGGAGGGAGAGCCGCCACCAAGCCATACCCAGATACGAGCTTCGCAAACACCTATTGTATTATTATAAAGGAGGAGAATAGTTATGTCTAAAGATTCACAAATTGATCCTAAACCCATTCGTAAACTAAAATCAAATGGCGGTCCTACTCTTGCTGAAAGTGCATTAGACGGAGAAGGCAGAAATAATAAAAAACAGTCCGGCAGCCGGCATAAGCCCGGTAACGATAAATAATTAACAGCAAATATTTATGTAAGGAGTATTTATATGGATCGTGACAAATTAATAGATCAGGTAAAAGATGAATATGCGCAAATAGCCTCTTCTGCATCCCAGCAGCACTTTACCCA
>CAYPIB010000004.1:28764-61958 GCA_964410675.1 uncultured Roseburia sp. | reverse complement strand
GACGTTCGATCGAACAGTTTTCTATGTTTGAAAGTATGACTCAGATTAAAGATATTTTTGTGAAGTATGGCGGGCATAAGCTGGCTGCAGGTCTGACAATTCCTGCCGGAAAGTCAGAGGAGTTTCGTACCAGAATTAATGCGACCAGTATGCTGACAAAAGAGGATTTTATAAGTAAGAAATATATTGATGTTCCGATGCCGATTGTCTATGCAACACCTCAGCTGATTGAGGAGCTTGGTATGTTACAGCCATATGGAAACGGCAATCCGAGTCCGTTGTTTGCTCAAAAGAATATTAGCTTTGTGAAGGGACAGCTCTTAGGAAAAGAGAGAAAAGTGGGAAGATTTACAATCAAGGATGAACAGGGTTTTAAAGTAGATGCTGTGTACTTTAAAGAACCTGAAAAAATGATAGCGGATTTTGAAGCAAGATATGGAAAAGAAGGGGTAGAAAAACTGCTTTACGGAAGTGGAAGTGGAATCATTGCTTCTATTTTATACTATCCTGATATCAATGAATTTAGAGGAAAAAAGACATTGCAGTTAGTCATTACCGATTATTGCTTTTCGTGACAAGTTTGAGAGGATGTGAATATATGATATTGACAGTATCATTAAATCCGGCAGTAGATAAAAACTGTCGGATCGATAGATTAATTTTAGGGCAGATAAACCGAATTTCGGAGTTTCATAATAGTGCCGGTGGAAAAGGAATTAATGTAACAAGAGTGTTAAGACAACTTAAAATGGATGTAAATGCAACCGGCTTTCTTGGCGGATACAGCGGTATGTTTATAGTAGATGAGTTAGAGCGTATCGAAGCAAAATATGCATTTACACCGATTGCAAAAGAAACACGAAGTAATACAAATATCATCTCTGCGGATGGATATGTAACCGAAATATTAGAGCCGGGTCCGGAAATTTCAGAGCAGGAATCAATTAATTTTTTGGAGCAGTTTTCTGCTCTTGTCAATGAGAGTGAAATTATTGTTATATCCGGAAGTATGGCAAAAGGACTTCCGGAAGATTATTATGTACAGCTGATTGAAATTTGTCATAGAGGGGGGAAAAAGGTGTTGCTTGATACACATGGCGAGCCCCTAAAAAATGCCATTGAAGCAAAACCGTACTTAATTAAACCCAATCGGCGAGAACTGGAGTATATCACAGGCTGTAAGCTTGATTCGGAAGAGAAGATGATAGAAAAGTCGAAAGAATTGATAAAAAAAGGGATAGAAATAGTAATCGTATCGAATGGCGCCAAAGGATTTTTGGCAGTCAGTGGAGCAAGTGTTTACCGGGTGGTTCCGCCGCCGGTAAAAGCGGTTAATACAGTCGGATGCGGTGACAGTATGGTTGCTGCTTTGACAGAGGGGATTTGTAAACAGCTTCCTTTAGAAGAAACATTAAAGAATGCTGCGGCAATTTCTGCTGCAAATACATTGACATGGGAGAGCAGTACAATCCCGATGGAAAGTGTTAGAAAGTTAAAAGAGAAAGTTGAAATCTTTAAGGTTTGTTAATTGTTTTCATACTTGTTTAATAAAATAAACACATTTTAAACACATTTCCCGACTATAGTTATATATAAGATAGTTGAACCACAACTCACTATCTCCCCCCCTCATAAGAATTCAACAAAATGACCTCCGGTGTAAGCTGGAGGTTATTTTGTTTTTGCAATTTCCGTATGTATTCAAATTTACTTTGCATATAATGTTTCGCAAATTTCCGGACATATGCTATAATCATTCGTAAAAAAGGTTAAAATAAATAATTGAGGGAGATAGAATTATGGACGTATCATATCGTATTGGCAGAAATGCATTTCGTACACTTTTAGAGGGGATGGAAAAAGAATGGCTGTTAACGAATGGAATCGGTGGTTTTGCAAACGGCTGTATTACCGGAGCTAACCATAGGTTGTTTTCGGGTTACTTGACAGCGTCTTTAAGCGCACCTTCTGACCGGAAAATCATTTGGTCAAATATGCAGGAAAAAATCGTTACAAAACAAAAAGAATTTGATTTTGCATCACAGCTGTATGTTGGCTATAGTAAAACAGGACATGAATATTTAACAAGCTTTTGTTTGGATATTGTGCCGGCTTATTATTATCAGGCAGATGATTTTACTGTGAAAAAAACAATTGCAATGGATTTTGGAAAAAATATTTCGGTTGTAACTTATAACATTCAAGCAGGTAAATCAGGCGGTCAATTTGTTGTAACTCCGTTTTTCAAGTATACCGAGCCAGGTAAAGCAGCTTCAAAGGAGGAGCTGTGTTTTCAAACCAAAATTGATGAAACCAAACTTATGTTAATTCCCGAAAAAGATAAGAGTAAAAAAATTATCTTTAAGTCATCAGAAGGCACATATTTTAACCGCGGACAGATTCCGGTATCGATGGCAACGCCTAACTATTTAATTGATGAAAATACGCTTTACCCGCTTGAAAACCGTACAGGCTATATGGGACTTGACAATCATGCGACACCGTTTGATGTTATCATTGAACTAAGTCCCGGTGAGGAGAAAGAAGTTTATTTTATCTGCGGTTTGATTGATAATAAAAAAGAGTTAGCATTAGCTAATTTGGAAGAGTCATATATTAATAAATTAAATGGATTTCAAATCGTGAATCAATATAAAGAAAGAATGCATCGACTAATGAATAGAATGCCGGAGGATCGCTTGGCAAAACGTCTTGCCTGGGCGGCAGACGCCTTTATTGTGGAACGCCAGTCAACAGGACTAAAAACAATTTTGGCTGGTTATCCATGGTTTATGGACTGGGGCAGAGATACGATGATTGCTTTACAGGGACTGACGCTGTGTACGGGAAGGTTTGACGAGGCAAAGGAAATATTAGAATCATTCAGCCGTTATGTCAAAGACGGGATGCTGCCGAATGTATTTCCTGACAGCAGTCAAAATGATCCGATGTATAATACAATCGATGCATCCTTGTGGTATTTTTATTCTGTCAAGAAATTTTTGGACTATACAAATGATTATGAGTTTATCAGATTAAAAATATATCCTTGTTTAAAAGAAATAATAAAGGCATACCGCCATGGAACTAACTTTTCGATACGAATGGATGAGGATGGCTTGATACAAGGAGGAAGCGATTTAGACCAGCTTACTTGGATGGATGTCAGGGTTGGCAGCTTAGTTGTGACCCCGCGGCATGGTAAAGCAGTTGAAATAAATGCACTTTGGTTTAATGCCCTAAAGATTATTGAAACTTTGGCAAAGGTGTACGGAGAAAAAGAGAATGCAAGAGAGTACGGTGACTTAGCAAACCGGGTTCAAAAGATATACACTGAAACCTTTTGGAATGAAAAAGACGGATGTCTTTATGATGTTGTAAATGGGGATAAAAAGGATGCATCCATCCGCCCGAATCAAATTTATGCAGTGTCTCTTCCCTACCCGCTTTTAGATGAGGAAAAGGAAAAGAGTATCGTTTCGGTTGTTTATGAACAACTTTATACACCCTATGGAATGAGAAGTCTTTCAAACCGTGATGCTGCATATAAGGGTATGTATACTGGTAAACTGCTTGACAGGGATCTTGCCTATCACATGGGAACGGCTTGGGCTTTTTTAAGCGGAGGATTTATTACGGCTTACTGTAAGGTGCACCGCTATAGTAAGGCTTCTGTTTTAAAGGCCGGGGAAATGTGTATGAGCTTTGAAGAGCATATGCAGGATGGCTGCTTAAACGGCATTGCCGAAATATTCGACGGTGATTTTGCATGTACGTCGAGAGGATGTTTTAATCAGGCATGGAGTGTGGCAGAAGTGCTTAGGGCTTATATGGAGGATGTACTTCCGCATATAGTAACAGCCGAATAAAAAGAGATAAAATATTTGCTGCTCCATCTTGTACATCGGTTGAAAAAGGCTGCTAAATATGCTATTCTATTCTGTGAGTTATATAGGGAAAGCAGGTAATATATGATCTACTTAAAGGATTTATTAAAAAACATAAACTATCAGCTGCTAAAGGGAAGAACAGATACACTTGTATCGTCTGTGGAAAATGACTCAAGAAAAGTAAATAAGGATAGTCTTTTCTTTTGTATTGCAGGACAAAAATCAGATGGCCACGATTTTACCGAGGAAGTAATAAAAAAAGGTGCCTCGGTACTAATCGTAGAAAGAGAAATTGAAACAAAGGAAGACGTTACCATAATTAAAGTGTCGGATACCCGTTATGCGATGGCTTTTATTTCAGCCGCGTTTTATGGGAATCCGGGTGATAAACTCCGTGTCATCGGTATTACCGGTACAAAAGGGAAAACGACAACAACATATCTTGTGAAATCAATTCTTGAGCATGCCGGACATAAGGTTGGGCTGATTGGTACGATTGAAACAGTGATTGATAAAAAACATATTCCGGCGAATAATACCACACCGGAATCTTTACTTTTACAGCAATATTTATATGAGATGGAAAAGGCCGGCTGTGATGTGGTTGTAATGGAAGTGTCTTCACAGGGGCTTATGCTTCATAGAACACAGGGATTTACGTTTGAAATCGGTATTTTCACAAATCTTGAGCCCGACCATATCGGGCCGAATGAACATAAAGATTTTGAAGAGTATATGTACTGTAAAGGCTTGCTTTTTAAGCAGAGCAGGATTGGAATTATTAATTGTGATGATCCGCATTGGAGGCAGGTGACAGAAGGCCACACTTGTGAATTAGAGACATTTGGATTTTCAAATGAGGCGGATCTTAGAGCAAGTGATTTAAAGTTAATCAAACAAAAGGGATACCTGGGTGTGGATTTTAAAACAAAGGGTACGATTGATATGGAAATAACACTGCATTTCCCAGGAAGATTCAGTGTCTATAATGCGCTTACGGCGATGGCAATTTGTCATCATTTTGGTGTGTCGGAGAGTGATATTTTATCGGCAATGGCACAGGCTAAGGTTAAGGGCAGAATAGAGATGATTCAAGTTTCAGAACAATTTACCTTAATGATTGACTATGCTCATAATGCAATGTCACTTGAAAGCCTGCTGGCAACGCTTAAGGAATATAAGCCAAAACGTCTTGTATGTATGTTTGGGTGCGGAGGGAATCGTTCGAAAATCAGGCGTTATGAGATGGGAGAAGTAAGCGGAAGGCTTGCTGATCTTACTGTCATTACATCTGATAATCCAAGAAATGAAGAACCGCAGGATATTATTGACGATATCAAAACAGGAATTGCAAAGACAGATGGAAAATATATAGAAATTTGTGATCGAAAAGAAGCAATTGCATATGTGATTCACAATGGTGAGCCGGGAGATATTATTGTCCTTGCGGGAAAAGGGCATGAAGACTATCAGGAAATTAAAGGCAAGAAATATCCGATGGATGAAAGAGTTATCATTGCGGATATATTGAACGAAGATGCATCTGCAAATTGATAAAGAACAGTATACGAAGGAGTAATAGAGTGGAAGGAAAATATGCAAATATTATCGTTGATATTTCACATGAAAAAGTAGACAGACCGTTTGCATATAAAGTGCCGGATGCTTTATTGGGACAACTGGATTCAGGAATGAAGGTGCTAGTACCGTTTGGACGAGGCAACAAGCTGATTGAAGGGTATATTATGGAGCTTACAGACGATTCTGAGTATCCGCCTGATAAGTTAAAAGAAATAAAGACAGTCGTGCAAGGCGGTATTCCAATTGAAGGCGGACAAATCCGTCTTGCCGCATGGCTGAAGCAGCATTACGGTTCGACAATGATTGCTGCCATGAAGACGGTCCTGCCAATCAAACAGAAAATAAAGTCAGTAGAGAAACGAACCGTTTCTCTTTTCGTTCCTCAAGATGAGGCAAAAGCGCTTTTGTCTGAATGGGAGGCGAAGCACCAGACTGCTAAGGCGAGATTGATGAAGCGGCTTTTGCTTGAAAAAAACATATCCTATCAAGCAGTAGTGAAGGAATGTGGTGTTTCACCAAAAACACTTACGGGATTAGAGGAAAAAGGAATTGTTACGATACATACGACAAGTACTTACCGAAATCCGATTAAGATAGAGCAAAAGGAACAATACGAGGAAGTACTGCTCTCTAAAGAGCAAAAGCATATTGTAGAATGTTTTAAGGAAGATAGAAAGAATAAATCATCGGTCCGGTATCTTATTCACGGCATTACGGGCAGCGGAAAGACAGAAGTTTATATGGCGATGATTGAACAAGTATTACAGGCAGGAGAACAGGTAATTGTTCTCATACCGGAAATTGCATTGACGTATCAAACGGTACAGCGGTTTTATGAACGGTTTGGCTCTCAAGTTTCTATTGTAAACTCAAGACTTTCCTTGGGCGAGCGCTATGATCAGTTTGAACGTGCTAAAAAAGCAGAGGTTACTATTATGATAGGACCAAGAACGGCACTTTTTACGCCGTTTATTAAGTTGGGACTCATTATAATAGATGAGGAACATGAGGGAAGCTATAAGAGTGATACCATGCCTCGTTTTCATGCCACAGAGGTAGCAGAGCAAATTGCTGATATGACGGGGGCTGGTTTGGTGCTAGGCTCGGCTACACCATCCCTAAATGCTTATTACAAAACACAACAAGGAAAATACCGGTTATTTCAATTAAAAGAACGTCTGTTGGGTGCAAGGCTTCCAAAAGTATATACCATTGATTTGCGGGAAGAATTAAGGCAGGGAAATCGTTCTATTTTCAGCCGTATTCTACAAGAGAAAATAAATGCCTGTCTTCTGGCCGGTGAGCAGGTTATGCTGTTTTTAAACCGCCGCGGCTATGCCGGATTTTTATCGTGCAGAAGCTGTGGATATGTTGTAAAATGTCCTCATTGTGATATTTCTCTGACAAAGCATAAAAATGGAATGTTGGTTTGTCACTACTGCGGTTATGAACAAAACAGCATGAAACTCTGCCCTGAATGCGGCTCTAAGTATTTGCTTGGATTTAAGGCAGGAACGGAGCAGATAGAAGAACAGGTTAAGAAAATTTTTCCAAAGGCCAAAGTACTTCGAATGGATAAAGATACGACAAGGCATAAAAACGATTATGAACATATTCTTTCTAAATTTTCGTCGGGTGATGCCGATATTTTAATCGGAACCCAGATGATAGTAAAAGGACATGATTTTAAAAAAGTAACATTGGTCGGTGTACTGGCGGCAGATTTATCGCTGGGAGCCAATGATTATCGGGCCGCTGAGCGTACATTCCAGCTTGTTACCCAAGCAGCCGGAAGAGCCGGAAGAGGCAAACTGTTTGGAGAGGTTGTAATACAAACATATCAGCCGGAGCATTATAGTATTATCCATGCGGCCAATCAGGATTATGAAGGCTTTTATGAGGAAGAAATGAATTTTCGAATGTTATCCGGATACCCGCCCGTATCTCATATGCTTGGTATTTTTATACAAGATAATAAACAAGATAAAGCAGATGAGATCAGCAAGCTTTTGGCAAAGAAGCTAAAAGCACACTTCCGAGCTGAAAAAATGGCAGTCATCGGTCCGGCAAAAGGAAGCATTGAAAAGATCAATGACACATACCGCTATGTCATTTATATAAAGCACAAAAACTATAATAGCCTAATAAAGGCGAAGGATTTTATTGAAGACTTTATGAAGCAAGAAAAGGACCAGATTAAAAGTGTAAATATTACATTTGATTTTGATCCAATTAACGGTTATTAAATATTAAAAAAGCAAATAAGGAGATAAACAGCAATGGCAATTCGTAACATCAGACAAATAGGAGAAGAAGTACTGAACAAAAAGAGCAAAGAGGTAAAGGAAGTAACTGAGCGGACAAAACAACTGATTGATGATATGTTCGAAACTATGTATGATGCATATGGTGTCGGTTTAGCGGCTGTGCAGGTCGGCGTCTTAAAACGAATTGTTGTAATTGATACGACAGGAGAAGACCCCGTTTTATTAATTAATCCGGTTATTGCTGCGGCAGAAGGAGAGCAGACCGGTCAAGAAGGATGCCTTTCGGTACCAGGTAAATCAGGGATTGTTACAAGACCGGAGTTTGTAAAAGTAAAAGCATTTGATGAAAACATGGAACCGATTGAAATAGAAGGAACGGGATTTCTTGCCAGAGCACTCTGCCATGAAATTGATCATTTAGACGGTCATATCTATGTCGAAAAGGTAGAGGGTGAGCTGACAGATGTTGAGCCGGAGCCATTAGAGGACGAGGAGGAGTAAAATCATGAAAATAGTCTATATGGGAACGCCTGATTTTGCGGTTGGCCCGCTTCGGGCATTAATAAAGGCAGGTCATGAGATTACACTTGTTGTGACACAGCCTGACAAGCAAAAGGGCAGAGGCAAGGAAGTGGTTTTTAGTCCGGTTAAACAGTGTGCAGTCAATTATCAGATTCCGGTTTTTCAGCCGATTAAGATTAAGCAGCCGGAAGCTGTTTGTGAACTGGCTCGTTATGAAGCGGATATTTTTGTTGTAGCTGCCTTTGGACAGATCCTTTCAGAAGAAATTTTAACTATGCCGAAGTTAGGATGTGTTAATATCCATGCTTCCTTACTTCCTAAATACAGAGGTGCTGCACCGATTCAATGGTCGCTCATAGATGGCGAGAAGGAGACCGGTGTTACAATTATGCAGATGGATAAGGGACTGGATACCGGAGATATGCTGGCAAAGTCTCGTGTTTGTATTACAGAGGAAGATACCGGTGAAAGTCTGCATGATAAACTGGCAGCAGCGGGGGCTGATTTGATTGTAAAGACTCTTCCCATGCTGGAAAGCGGTCAGATAATACCGGAGAAACAAGAGGATAGCCTGAGCTGTTATGCTAAAATGTTGACGAAAGAATTAGGGCTTTTAAATTTTTCCAAAACGGCAGAGGAAATAGAACGTTTAATTCGAGGGTTAAATTCTTGGCCAAGTGCCTATACTTATTATAACGGAAAAACATTAAAAATATGGAAGAGCGAAATAATAAAGGAAAATAAAGAAAATCTTAATAAAGTATCTGAATGCTTGGCAGCAGCGGGATTTTCCAACAGTCAGCTAAAAAACGGAATGGTGTGTTATGTCGATAAAGAAAAAATTTACGTAAAGACTGGAAAAGATTTCTTAAGTATAGTAGAATTACAACTTGAGGGTAAAAAAAGAATGACGACAAGGGAATTTTTACTTGGCAGGCAGATTCCTTTAGGCTATGTTTTCAATGAGGTGAAATAGTAGTATGGTTCGCATCTGTGTTAAATAAAGGAGACGATGTTATGTACACAGTATTATATGGATATTATGGAACACCTATTTTTTATGACCCAATGTTTATTTGGGTAATGCTAGTTGCAATTTTGTCTATGGCAGCATCTGCAAAAGTTAGCACAACTTACAAAAAGTATAATAAAGTGAGAAGTGCGACAGGAATGACAGGGGCCCTGGCAGCAACAAAAATTTTGCACAGTGCAGGTATTTATGACGTATCTGTTGAACATATCAGAGGCGATTTGACAGACCATTATGATCCAACCCATAAAGTACTTCGGCTTTCCGATGCAACATATGACTCTGCTTCGGTTGCGGCAGTCGGTGTGGCAGCACATGAATGCGGGCATGCTATCCAGCATCATGAAGGATATGTACCGCTTAAATTCCGTTCGACTCTTGTTCCGGCGGCAAACCTCGGATCAAAGCTCGGACTGCCGATTATTTTAGTTGGATTTTTCTTTAGTATGTTAGAGTTTTTAGTTCCGATTGGAATTTTTATATTTTCTTTTGGTGTTTTATTTCAGGTAGTGACATTGCCGGTAGAATTTAATGCATCAAGCAGAGCGCTAAAATTATTAAGTGCACAAGGGATTTTAGGTGATAGTGAAATTGCACAGTCAAAAAAGGTACTTTCAGCGGCAGCACTTACTTATGTGGCAGCGGCAGCAGCTTCTATTGTACAGCTTTTGCGTCTGATCCTTATTTTTGGCGGAGGAAGAAGGCGCAATGATTAATACGAGGGAAATAATTTTAGAAACCCTGATGGAAATATTGGAACAAAAAAAGTATAGTCATCTGGTAATAGGCCAGGTTCTCTCTAAATATGATTATCTAGAGAGAATTGATCGAGCATTTATCAAAAGAGTCTGCATGGGTACAACCGAGCAGCTGATAAAAATTGACTATATTATTAATCAATATTCAAAGATAAAGACGAATAAGATGAAACCATTTATCCGAACTTTGCTTAGGATGAGTGTTTACCAAATTGTTTTTATGCAGACAATACCGGATAGTGCAGCATGCAATGAAGCGGTAAAGCTTGCCGTAAAACGCAGCTTTTCATCACTTAGGGGCTTTGTAAACGGAGTGCTTCGAACTATTTCAAGGGAGAAGGACAACATTTTGTATCCAAGTGAACAAAAAAATCCAATGCAGTATTTGTCAGTGCAGTATTCCATGCCGGAATGGATTGTTATAATGTGGGTTAAAGACTTTGGCTTTGAAAGGACAAAGGAATTATTAGAAGCTCTTTTAAAGGAACGTCCGGTTGCAGTACGTTTGGATGAAAACTTAAATAAAGAAGAAAAACAGCAACTGCTTGATGAGATTGAATCAGCAGGTATTTTAATAGAAAACAGCGACGTTCTTGATTATGCATATTTACTTGGAACAATAGAAAACGTACATAAGGTTCCGGGATTTTTAGAAGGAAAGCTTATGGTGCAGGATATCGGCTCGATGCTGATTACCGAAATGGCACATATAAAAAAGAATGACAGAGTACTGGATGTTTGTGCAGCGCCGGGAGGGAAAACTCTTCACGCAGCCGCAAAGCTTGCGGGCAGCGGAAGTGTAGAAGCGCGTGATATTTCGTTATATAAAATAAATTTGATACAGGAAAATATAAAAAGAAGTCCTTATCAGAATATTTCAACAAAGATATGGGATGCCTGTATTACCGATGAAAATGAAATTGAAAAGGCAGATGTTGTGATTGCCGATTTGCCATGTTCTGGTCTTGGTGTTATCGGGAGAAAGGCTGATATTAAATATAGAGTACAACCGGATGATTTAAAGGAAATTGCTGCTTTGCAAAGAAAAATTTTAGATACGGTATATGCATATGTTAAAGCAGGCGGTACTCTTTTATATAGCACTTGTACAATAAACAGAGATGAAAATCAGAATAACAGAGATTATATATTGAATCATCTGCCATTTGAATTAATAGAGGAAAAGCTTCTGCTACCGGGAAGTGGTGAATGGGACGGCTTTTATATGGCTGCATTCAGACGGATAGATAAAGGTAAATTCATAGAAAACGAGTAATAAAGTATTGAGACAGACAGATATTAAATCCATAAACAAAGAACAATTGAACATACTGCTTATGGAAATGGGAGAGCCGGCTTTTCGGGCAGAGCAAATTTACCAGTGGCTTCATAAAAGACTGGTTCGTAATTTTGATGAAATGACTAATATTAAAAAGGAATTACGGGAAAAATGTAAAGAACGGTTTATTTTCACTTCGTTAAAGCCGATTAAAATTCAGACATCGAATGTTGATGGTACAAAAAAGTTTCTTTTTGAGTTAGCAGATGGTAATGTTGTGGAAAGTGTGCTTATGAAGTACAAACATGGAAACAGCGTTTGCATATCATCTCAAGTAGGCTGCCGCATGGGATGCCAATTCTGTGCCTCTACATTGGATGGCCTTGAACGCAATCTGACACCAGCGGAAATGCTTGATCAAATTTATGCAATTATAGTAAATACGGGCGAGCGAGTTGCCAATGTGGTTGTAATGGGAACTGGTGAGCCATTAGATAATTATGATAATTTACTTGTTTTTATAAAGATACTAACAGATGAAAATGGGTTAAATTTAAGCCAACGAAATATTACAGTTTCTACCTGCGGCATGGTTCCGCAGATAAAACAACTTTCAGAGGAAAGACTGCAAATTACGTTGGCACTTTCTCTGCATGCAGTGACAGATGAAAAGCGGATGAAGATTATGCCGATTGCTAAACGTTATACGATAGAAGAATTAATCGAGGCATGTCAGTATTATTTTAAAATGACGGGCAGAAGAATAACGTTTGAGTATAGTATGGCAGCAGGAATCAATGATACATCTGAGGATGCCAAAGGGCTGGCAAAGCTGGCCGGCCGGGTACGTGCTCACGTAAATCTGATTCCGGTCAATCCGATCAAGGAAAGAGATTTTAAACAGCCGGCTGTGGTATCAGTTGAGCGGTTTAAAAATAAGCTTGAAAAAAATCATATAAATGTTACTATAAGAAGAGAAATGGGCCGGGATATTGACGGAGCCTGCGGGCAGTTAAGAAGAAGGCATAAAGAGGAAAAGGAGGTGGCAGAGTGATTAAAACATTTGGAATGTCTGATATGGGCCGTAAGCGCAAATTAAATCAGGATTATCTATTTGCCTCTGCAAAACCTCAAGGAAATATGCCCAATCTTTTTATCGTAGCCGATGGGATGGGAGGACATAAAGCCGGGGATTATGCATCTAAGTATACGGTAGAAACTATCGTTTCTGAAATCAAAAATTCCTTTGAAAAAAATCCAACTATCATAATAAAAAAAGCTATTAAAAAGGCAAATGAATTTATCAGATACAAAGCAAGCGAGGATGAAAACCTTGCCGGCATGGGAACTACGGTTGTTGTAGCCACGGTAATCGGCAGATATTTGCAGGTGGCGAATGTGGGAGATTCCAGGCTCTATATAATAAATAGAGAAGAAATCACGCAAATAACGAAGGATCATTCTTTAGTAGAAGAAATGATACGGTTAGGTGCAATAGAACGATCGGATGCAAGACTGCATCCCGATAAAAATATTATTACAAGGGCAATCGGAGTAAGAGAGGATGTAGAGGTAGATTTTTTTACAATTGAATTAAAACCTTGTGATACAGTACTTATGTGCTCAGACGGATTAAGCAATATGGTCGAGGACGAACAAATAAAAGAAATTGTCAATAGTAAACAGGGATTAGGGGAAACCGCAGAGGCGCTTATTGATCAAGCCAATACGAACGGTGGAAAAGATAACATTGCGGTAGTTTTAATTAGGCCCTTTGCAGATGAGGTGATAAAATGGTAAAGTTAGGTATGTTAATTGGAGAGCGTTATGAGATTTTAGACAAGATCGGAACAGGCGGTATGAGCGATGTTTATAAAGCAAAGTGCCATAAACTGAACCGCAATGTTGCTATTAAAGTATTGAAGCAGGAATTTAGCGAAAATACTAATTTTGTATCTAAGTTTAGAATTGAGGCACAGGCAGCAGCGGGTCTGATGCATCCTAATATTGTAAATGTTTATGATGTTGGGGAAGAAAATGGCATTTATTATATCGTAATGGAGCTTGTTGAAGGCATTACACTAAAAAATTATATCGAGAAAAAATCCCGCCTTTCTGTGAAAGAGGCAGTCAGCATTGCAATTCAGGTTTCTATGGGAATTGAAACTGCACATAATAATCATATTATCCACAGAGACATTAAGCCGCAGAACATTATTATTGCCAGGGACGGTAAGGTAAAGGTAACTGATTTTGGTATTGCCAAGGCCGCAACAAGCAATACAATCACGTCTAATGTTATGGGATCGGTTCATTACACATCACCGGAGCAGGCAAGAGGCGGGTTTAGTGATGAAAAAAGTGATATTTACTCATTGGGCTGTACCATGTTTGAAATGCTGACCGGGCATGTACCTTTTGACGGTGAGACTACTGTTGCAATTGCAATTAAACATATTCAGGAACCAATTGTTTCACCAAGAGAATTTGTGCCTGAAATTCCTGTGAGTGTTGAACAAATTATTTTAAAATCAACGCAAAAGAGCCCGGACAGAAGATATCAGTCGATGGGTGAATTAATTGAGGATTTAAAGCGCTCCCTCATATCGCCGGATGAAGATTTTGTAAAGGTCATTCCGGTAGACCTTGAAGGCGCTACAAAAATGATTACGGAAGAGGATTTATTTGAAATAAAAGATAAAACCGGTACGCTTGCCGGATTAGATGTAATCGGTGAGAACGAAAGGAAGCCGGTACGTAAAAAAGCAGAAGAAGCACCGCCAAGAAAACGCCCTCTTGTCAAAGAACCGGAACCGGATTGGGGAGAGGACGATGAAGAGGATGAGGACGAAGAGGATATTGACCCTAAAATGGAGAAGATTACTACAATTTTAGCTATTGTAGCAGCTGTCATTATCGGCATTATGATACTCGTTTTTGTTGCTAAGGGACTTAATATTTTTAAAGACGCAGATAAAGAACAAGACTCTACCGAGCAGACTCAGGAAGAGAATGATGAAGAGCAGATAGAAATGATTAGTGTTGTCGGTGACGATATTGAAACGGCCAAGAAAAAGTTAAACGATCTTTCACTTGGCACAAGAGTGACAACGCAGGAATCCGATGAATATGCTGAGAACACTGTTATCTCTCAGGAGGTAGAAAAGGGAGAAAAGGTAGCTAAATTTTCAACGATTAATCTTGTTGTCAGCAGTGGAACTAAAGGCATTGCAATTCCTAACGTAGTGGGAGAAACGACAGACAATGCAGTAAGCAAACTGGAGGCAGCAGGGTTTAAGGTAGTAAAGGATTATACAAACTCCGAGACGGTTGAAAAGGGAACGGTTATTTCACAGGATCCGGCAGCGGATTCTAAGGCGGCAAAGGATTCCAGCGTTACCATTGTCATAAGTGAAGGACCTGAAGTGAAAACGACAACAGTTCCTGATTTAAGAGGAATGACGGAAACAGCTGCAAAAGCAAGACTTGAAGAAGCTAAACTTGTCTGCGGAACGGTATCCGAAACTTATAGTGATACGGTCAGTGAGGGCTGTGTTGTAACACAAAGCCAAAACCCAGGACTTACAGTAAATGAAGGTGTAAGTGTAAGTATTACTTTGAGTTTAGGGGCAAAAAATAACAGCTATAAATATGTAGCAACTCTTTCGGCACCAACCGGCTATACAGAAGGAGAAGTGACGATTACAATTACTGCCAGTGACGGCGATGTCAGAACATTTAAGACATCAGCATTCCCATGTGCAGTAAATGAGTCCGGATTCAAGGCAGCAAACGGTACCCTGACATACACGTACAATGTGACGACAGCGAATATTGAGGTGGATCCGGAGACCGGAGAAGAAACTACTGTAAATACAACAAATACATTTACGACGAGTCCACAGAGCATTGCGTTTACTAAGGAGTAAGTAAAGTATGCAGGGGAAAATTACAAAGGGCATAGGCGGATTTTACTATGTTCACATTCCGAATAAAGGCATATATGAATGTAAGGCAAAAGGAATATTTCGAAAAGAAGGTATCAAGCCATCAGTTGGTGATAATGTTAAAATTCAGGTTTTAGATGAAAATGATAAAAAGGGAAATATTGAAGAAATATGTCAAAGAAAAAACTGTCTCATCAGACCGGCAGTGGCGAATATTGATCAAGCCTTAGTAATCTTCTCAGTGACAAAGCCGGAGCCTAATTTTAACTTGCTCGACCGCTTTCTTATCACGATGGAGCAGGCAAATATTCCATGTGTCATATGCTTTAATAAAATAGACATTGCTTCTAAAGAGGATAGGGACCGGATTGCTTCTGTTTATGAGGCATCCGGTTACCCCATCTTTTTTGTCAGTGCTGCAAAGGGGATAGGAATAGAAGAATTATTTGATATGTTAAGGAATAAAACAACAACAGTGGCTGGACCAAGCGGGGTTGGAAAGTCTTCCCTCATCAATTGTCTCCAAAGTGATATATTTATGGAGACAGGAGCTATCAGTAAAAAAATAGACAGAGGCAGACATACAACGAGGCATGTTGAGTTTATTCCTTTGAAAAGCGGTTATATTCTGGATACGCCTGGATTTAGTTCGATTGGATTAGAGTTGTTTGACGAAGGCGAAATCTGGAGCTTTTTCCCGGAGTTTGTGGAATTTGAACCTTTCTGCAAGTTTCAGGGGTGTGCCCATATCCATGAACCGGATTGCGGCGTAAAACGTGCACTCACAGAAGGAAAAATAAATAAAGTAAGATATGATAATTACACTGCATTTTATACAGAGTGCAAAGATAAAAGGAGATTTTAAAGATGTATATTTTATCCCCATCGCTATTGGCTGCTGATTTTGCAAAACTTGGAGAGGATGTACAAAGAGTGGATAAAGCAGGTGTGCAGTACTTGCACATTGATGTAATGGACGGTTTGTTTGTACCGTCTATTTCCTTCGGTATGCCGGTGATAGAGAGTATCAGGCCTTATACAGAAAAGATCTTTGATGTGCATTTAATGATTGATCGGCCAAACCGCTATATTGATGAATTTGCCGCCGCCGGTTCTGACATTATTACGATTCATGTTGAGGCTTGTGATTGTATTCCTGAAACACTGGCAAAAATTAAAAGTAAAGGAATTCGTGCAGGTATTTCTTTAAATCCGAAAACAGATATTTCTGAAGTTATCCCGTACCTTAAAATGGTTGACCAAGTATTGGTAATGTCAGTAGAGCCTGGGTTTGGCGGACAAGCTTACATAAAGGGCAGTGAAGAAAAGATTGCAAAATTACATTCTATTATTCTTGAAAAGCAGTTAAATGTTGATATTGCAGTTGATGGAGGTATTAATAAGGATAATGTTTCAACCGTACTGGATGCAGGAGCAAATGTAATTGTAGCAGGCTCTGCTATTTATAAGGGAAATATAGAAGAAAACACTGCATATTTTTTAGAAAAATTTAAAGAGTATGAATAACGAAGCAGTTGTGAAACTCTTGTCTGGCAGGAGAGCCACCATCCAAGCCGCCACCCAGAAATAAGTGACTAACGACTAAAAATAAATCACAGATAAAAGGAGATAAGATACAAAATGAAACTAGGAATTGTAGGCTTACCAAACGTAGGCAAAAGTACGCTGTTTAATTCTTTAACAAAGGCAGGAGCAGAATCGGCAAATTATCCTTTTTGCACGATTGATCCCAATATCGGGGTTGTGCTTGTGCCTGATGAAAGGTTAGCTGTTTTAAGAGATATATATAATTCTAAAAAAATAATTAATGCGGTTATAGAATTTGTTGATATTGCCGGGCTTGTAAAAGGCGCATCAAAAGGAGAAGGGCTTGGAAATCAGTTTTTGAGCAATATTCGCGAAGTAGATGCGATTGTACATGTAGTAAGATGCTTTGAAGATCCCAATGTTATCCATGTAGAAGGCAGTGTTGACCCCATTCGTGATATTGAAACGATTAATTTAGAGCTTATCTTTTCGGATATGGAAATATTAGAGCGTCGTATTGCAAAAGGGATAAGAGGAGCTAAAAATGATAAAACGCTGGCAAAAGAACTAGAGCTGCTGGAACGATTAAAAAATCATTTAGAAGATGGCAAAATGGCGTCGACATTTGAAGCGGATGAAGAAGAGCGGGAATTGATTGATGCTTGTAATTTGTTAACGAATAAGCCGGTAATTTTTGCAGCAAACGTAAGTGAAGATGAGCTTGCGGATGATGGAGCTGACAATGCTTATGTTCAAAGTGTAAAGGAATATGCAGCCAAAGATAAAAGTGAGGTATTTGTAATTTGTGCGTCAATTGAAGCAGAAATATCGGAGCTTGATGATGAAGAAAAGACGATGTTCTTAGAGGACTTAGGGTTAAAGGAATCAGGACTTGATAAGCTGATTAAGGCTTCTTATCGTTTGCTTGGGTTAATCAGCTACTTGACTGCCGGTGAGGTAGAAATAAGAGCATGGACGATTGAAATCGGAACAAAGGCACCGCAGGCAGCCGGTAAAATTCATACGGATTTTGAAAGAGGCTTTATAAAAGCAGAGGTTGTCAATTATAAAGATTTGGTCGAAAATGGTTCTATCGCAGCTGCAAAAGAAAAAGGGCTTGTTGGAATCGAAGGCAAAGAATATGTTGTTAAGGACGGAGATGTAATTTTATTCCGCTTTAATGTCTGATTTTATTTTATAATAAGTAGGGGGAGAATTTAAAATGTCAGAGCTAATGGGAAAAATGGATATTGCATTTCCGCACTTGTCCATATATATTGAAAATTTACCAAAGAAAATTACTATTTTTGGATTTGATCTTGCTTTTTATGGAATGATAATTGCTGCAGGTGTCTTTTTGGGATTGCTGATGGTGCTGCGGGAGGCAAAAATTTCGGGACAAGATCAAGATATCTATTGGGATTTTTCAATCTATGCCATTTTATTTTCCATAATTGGGGCTAGAATTTATTACGTAGTATTTGCATGGGATACTTATCAAGATAATCTTCTTAGTATTTTTAATTTACGAAGAGGAGGAATTGCCATATATGGTGCAGTAATCGGCGGCTTTTTGACATTGTTTATTTATTCAAAGATAAAAAAGCATTCCACATTTTTAATGGCAGATACATGTGTTTTGGGACTTTTAGTTGGTCAGATTATTGGCCGCTTTGGAAATTTTATGAATCGGGAAGCATTTGGAGGATATACTGATAATCTACTGGCAATGCGGCTTCCAATCGAGGCAGTCAGACAAAATGAAATTAAGCCGGATATAGCGGCTCATATTGCCGAAGGAACGAATTATATTCAAGTACATCCTACGTTTATCTATGAAAGCTTATGGAATATAGGAGTGCTTATATTAATTTTACTATTTAGAAAGCATAAGAAGTTTAATGGTGAAATTGCACTGTGCTACTTAGGCGGATACGGTCTGGGAAGAATGTGGATAGAAGGACTTAGAACGGACCAGCTGACAATTGGACAAACGGGAATTGCAGTTTCACAAGTTCTTGCCGGTGTTATGTTTGTTGGTGCAGTGCTGACAGATATATGTGTTCGAATTTACTTAAAAAAGAAAGAGAAGAATAAAACAATCGTATAACTATATATTGTGTGGGAAATTTTACCACCTACTAAATATGTCAAAATCACAAAATAAGGCGGATGCAGCCTTATTTTTTTTGTGCAATTTTTAGTATAAATTTAAAAAAGTTCTTGTCAGTATCCTATTTTTGAGTTAGAATGGTCCTATGAGTGGTGAAAAGTGGTTTGAAGTGGTGTAAAGTGGTAGATAGTAAAATTGCCTTGCACCTTGGAGGACAACCTTATGTTTATGGGAGAATACAGTCATACAATTGATGCCAAAGGCAGACTGATTATCCCGTCAAAGTTCAGAGACACCTTGGGAGAGGAATTCGTGGTGACAAAAGGCTTGGACGGTTGTCTTTTCGTGTACGATCAAACCGAGTGGGCAGTATTTGAGGAAAAATTAAAATCATTGCCAATTACGAATAAAGAAGCAAGACAGTTTGTACGTTTCTTTTTAGCCGGAGCAGCAAGCGTAGAGGTGGACAAGCAAGGCAGAATTTTAGTACCTGGTGTACTGAGAGAATTTGCAGAGTTACAAAAAGATATCACATTAATTGGCGTAGGAAGCCGGATAGAAATCTGGAATAAAGAACGATTTGAAGGAACATGCAGCTACGATGATATGGAAGAAATAGCAGAACATATGGCTGAGCTGGGTTTTAGCATATAGAGGGATTGATATGGCATTTACACACAAGTCAGTATTGTTAGAAGAGACAATTGAAGGATTGCAAATAAAACCGGAGGGTACTTATGTAGATGGCACACTTGGCGGCGGCGGTCATGCCTTAGAGGTTATAAAAAGGATGACAAGCGGAAGACTTATTGGAATTGATCAAGATGCGGCAGCCATTGAGGCAGCAAGCGAAAGGCTTTCTGAATTTAGCAATAAATTAACAATTGTCAGAAGCAATTATGAGTCGATGAAACAGATTATGAAAGAACTGGAAATCGATGGAGTAGATGGTATTGTACTGGATCTTGGTGTTTCCTCTTATCAGCTTGATACAATTGAGCGTGGATTTTCCTATAAGTATGATACGAAACTTGATATGCGTATGGATCAGCGCCAGACCCTGACGGCAAAATGTATTGTCAACGATTATTCGGAAAAAGAGATATACCATATTATCAAGGATTATGGAGAAGATAAATTTGCCAAGAACATTGCCAAGCATATAGCGGCAGCAAGACAAAAAGCTCAAATAGAGACTACATATGAACTAAACGAAATAATAAAAGCAGCAATACCAGCAAAAATTAGAGCAAACAGCGGACATCCATCAAAGAAAACCTTTCAGGCAATTCGAATTGCCTGTAATAGAGAATTGGATGTACTAAGGGACAGTCTCACAGACATGGTGGAGCTTTTAAATCCAAAAGGCAGGCTTTGCATTATTACATTTCATTCACTGGAAGACCGAATTGTAAAGAATGCGTTTCGGAATTTTGCCAATCCATGTACATGTCCGCCGGATTTTCCGGTATGTGTTTGTGGAAAAAAATCAAAGGGAACTATTATTACGAGAAAGCCGATACTTCCATGTGAGGAAGAGCAGGAGGGTAACAGTCGTTCTAAGAGTGCGAAGCTTAGAGTATTTGAAAAGAGTTAAATAATAATAAAAAAGTAAGAGAGGGAAATTATAATGAGGGAAAAAACGGGCAGACGAAATAGAAATGAATATAATAAAAGAATGAATTCAAACAGTTCCTATGTTTATGGAAGTGCAGTGCCAAAATTAAATATAGTAAGAGAAATAGAAGAACCGCAAAAACCTAAAAAGCGTTTAAGTCAAACGACAAAAAGAAATCGTGAAAAAGCATCTCACATGAATTTGGGATATGTCATATTCTTATCATTGGCAATGGTAGTTGCCGGCAGCACACTGATTGGGTATATTCGTCTGCAGGCGAACAACACTTCAAAATTAGAACAGGTGGCAGAGTTAGAGAGCCAATTAAACAAAATACGTTTATCTAATAATGAGGAGTACAGCCGCGCTGTAAGTGCAGTGGACCTGGAAAAGGTGAAGGAAGTTGCAATTCATGAGCTTGGTATGAAATATGCCGAGGAAGGCCAGGTAGTCAGTGTGGAAGGTGTCAGCGGTGACTATGTACGTCAGTATTCTGCTATGCCGTAATGGAAAGGATTGTTTGAAATGAGCAGGTATACAAGAAATAGAAATTCAAATAGAAATAATATTAGACAGTTTAGAAGACCGGCAGGAGCTGTAAGAAAGACGAAAGAGCCAACACTGACAGGTACAAAGGCAAGATTTTCTAAAAAAATGCAAAAGAAGCTAGCGGTACTTTTTATATTAGTGCTGTTAGCTTTCGTGGGTTTAAGCTCGAGACTGTTTATAATTACAAAAGCTGATAGTCAAAAATATAAAAAACAAGTCTTATCTCAACAGGAGTATCAAAGTACTGTATTGCCATATAAGCGTGGGGAAATTATTGATGCCAAAGGCACGAAGCTTGCATATAGTGAAAAGGTTTACAATCTCGTTGTGGATGCCAGTATTATTACTTCAAAAAAAGAATATTTGGAACCAACATTAAACGTCTTAAAGCAAATTTTCGGACTCAATATTGATGAAATCAGGCAAGATATTCTTAAAAACCCGAATGCAAAATACAATGTAGTGAAAAAACAATTGACCTATGAGGAAATACAGCCATACTTAGATTTAAAAGAAGATGAGAAAACTGGGGCTAATATTCAAGGTCTCTGGTTTGAAGAAGAATATAAAAGAGTATATCCTTACAATGCGCTTGCATGTGATGTAATCGGATTTACAAATAAGGATAATACCGGAACCTATGGACTTGAAGAGTATTACAATAATATATTGAATGGCACAAACGGAAGAGAATACGGCTATTTAAATGATGATTCGACACTGGAGCGTACGACAAAATCGGCGATTGACGGGCAGAGTATTAAGACATCCCTTGATGCGAATATACAAAAAATTATTGAAAAGTATATCAAGCAGTTTAATGATTTACACAAAGGCGAGTTCAGGCAGGGAGAACTTGGAAGTAAAAATACCGGTGTTATTGTTATGGACCCGAATACCGGAAGTATATTGGGAATGGCCAGCTATCCGGATTATGACTTGAATAACCCAAAGGAATTGACCCAGTACTACAGCGGGGAAGAAATTGCTAAAATGGAAGAGGAAGATACAACCTTTGATACGCTGAATCAATTGTGGCGTAACTTTTGCATTCAGGATACGTTTGAACCGGGTTCAACAGCAAAGAGCTTAACCGTTTCAGCAGGGCTTGATTCAGGAAAGATAAAAGGGAATGAATATTATCAGTGCAATGGTTCACGTCAGGTTGGAGGACATCAAATTCATTGCCATAATAAGTATGGTCACAATTCACTCAGTGTCTCCGGTGCACTGGAGCAGTCATGTAATGTGGCGCTTATGTATATGGGGGATCAAATCGGAAAAGCAACATTTATGAAATATTTAACCGGATTTAATATTGGTCTGAAGACAAATATTGATTTGGCAGGTGAGGCAAGAACTGCCAATCTTGTATTTGATGTAGATAAAATGGTTCCGACAGATTTAGCGATTTCATCATTTGGACAAGGCTATAATGTGACAATGATAGAGCTTGCGACTGCGTTTTGCTCGGTTATAAACGGCGGCAATTATTATGAGCCGCATGTTGTTTCGGAAATTATCAATGCAGACGGTTCCACGGCTAAAACAATTGAGCCTAGAGTATTAAAGCAGACAATTTCAGCCGAGACATCTCAAAGAATGAGAGAATATTTAAAAGCAGTATGTGTGCAGGGAACCGGAAGCAAGGCAGTACCTGCCGGTTATACCATTGGCGGTAAGACCGGAACCGCGGAAACATATCCACGTAAACAGGGGCAATATGTAGTTTCATTTATTGGTTATGCTCCGGCAGACGATCCGCAGGTAGTTGTATATGTTGTAGTAGACAGACCAAATGTAGCAGATCAGCCGCACTCAACTTTTGCCCAGGATTTGGCAAAAGGGATTTTTACAGAAGTTCTTCCTTACATGCAGATTTTCAGATCAGAGGAATTGACAGCGGAACAAGAAGAGGAGCTAAAAAAATTAAACATTATCGGCGGTGTCAGTGACAATTCCGTTCCGGATGAAAATGACGATAAAAATAAGAATGAGAATGGCAGTAAAACCGAGGAAGATAACAAAGAAGATAATGAGGAAGAAACAGATAACGAGAACGATGAGCAATCGCAGAATGAAAACGAGACAGACCCTAATTTTTCGGCTGCTGGTGATATAACAGGATTACCAAGCGAGAATACCGAGGAAGAAGATAATGAAGAGGACAGAGGGGTTGAATAATATAAACTAGCATAAGTAGGATTTTACTTTAATAGATTAGAGTAATAATATTATAGAGGCTGCCTATGCGTGGTTATAGAACGTTTAATAGAAAGAAAATAGTAGTAATATTTCTTTGTTGTAGTCTGGCTCTTCTTATGCTTGGAACAAGACTTGTATATATCATGATATATAAATCGGAATACTACACAACTCTTGCAGAGGACTTACATCAAAGAGAAAGGGCAATTAAAGCAGCACGAGGAAAAATTATTGATGCAAATGGATGCGTGCTTGCGACAAATAAGACCGTCTGCACAATCTCGGTTATCCATAGTCAGATTGAGGAACCTGAAGCAGTCGTTGAGATGCTTGTTAGTGAACTGGAACTAACAGAAGAGACGGCACGAAAAAAGGTAGAAAAGGTTTCTGCCATCGAAAAAATTAAAAGCAATGTCAGCAAGGAAACAGGAGATATTATAAGAGAATATAATCTCTCTGGTGTTAAAGTGGATGAGGATTACAAACGATTTTATCCTTATGACTCGCTTGCAAGCAAAGTACTTGGCTTTACCGGAAGCGATAATCAGGGAATTATTGGTCTGGAAGTAAAATATGAAGATTATTTAAAAGGAAAAGAGGGTATTATTTATACCGTAACAGATGCCAGAGGCGTAGAAATTGACGAAGAAGGCGAAAACCGAAAGGAGCCGATTGCGGGAAATGATTTGCATATCAGTATGGATATGAATATTCAAAGCTATGCAACCCAGTTAGCGGAGCAGACAATGGAAGCAAAAATGGCAGATGCTGTTTCTCTCCTTGTAATCAACCCGCAAAACGGTGAAATTCTTGCAATGGTAAATACCCCCGAATTTAACTTGAACGAGCCGTTTACACTGCTTAGCGGTGAAGAGGCAACACAGGATGCACTAAATATGATGTGGAGAAACGGTTGTATCAATGATACATATGAACCGGGTTCAACCTTTAAAATCATAACCGCCGCGGCAGCACTCGAGGCGGGTGTAGTCACAACAAATGATACGTTTTCCTGTCCGGGCTTTATTATTGTCGAGGACCGGAAAATCCGCTGTCATAAAGTCGGGGGACATGGCGGAGAAGACTTTATTAAGGCAACAATGAATTCTTGTAACCCGGTTTTTGTTGATATTGGTTTACGCCTTGGGGTAGACCGGTATTATTCTTATTTTAAGCAGTTTGGTTTATTGGATAAGACAGGAATTGATCTTCCGGGTGAAGCCAATACGATTATGCATAAAAAAGATAATATGGGCCTTGTAGAGCTTGCTACCGTTGCTTTTGGGCAGTCGTTTCAAATCACGCCGATTCAGCTTGCAACAACGGTAAGCTCAATTATCAATGGAGGAAACAGAATCACTCCTCATTTTGGGGTCAGTGTAACGGATACAGACGGTAAAGAGGTGGAGACATTTGGGTATTCTGTCAATAATGAAATTCTATCAAAGGAAACCTCTCAAACAATGGATATGATATTAGAACAGGTGGTGGAAAATGGTGGTGGAAACAAGGCCTACATAGAGGGCTACTCAATCGGTGGCAAAACAGCTACCAGTCAGACACTTCCACGTGGAACCGGTAAGTACATTTCGTCTTTTATCGGATTTTATCCGGCCGATGAACCAAAAGTACTTGCTTTATTAATTATTAATAACCCAAAAGGAGTATACTATGGCGGGCAGATTGCAGCGCCGGTTGTAAAAAGGCTTTTTGAAAATATTCTTCCTTATTTAGAGAAAATAGATTATACTTAACACTGTACGTATTTTAGATTTACTATTTCTTTAAGGATATCATGAAAGGAAACAGAAGAATGATGAGAATGATAGTTATACCGGTATTAATCGCTTTTGTAATCAGTGCAGCGCTGGGGCCAATTTTAATACCATGGCTTCGAAAAGTAAAAGCAGGGCAGACGGTAAGAGATGAGGGACCAGAGAGTCACTTGAAAAAAAACGGTACTCCGACTATGGGCGGAATACTAATTCTGACAGCTATTACAATCACATCGCTCATTTACGTAAAGCAATATCCCAAAATTGTACCGGTTTTATTTTCAACATTAGGATTTGGTTTAATCGGTGCAATCGATGATTACATCAAGGTTGTACTGAAACGCTCGATGGGACTGAGAGCATGGCAGAAAATGCTTTTACAAATTGTTGTTACAGGGTTTTTGACTTACTATATTGTCAATGTCTGTGGGATCAGTCTTGCTATGAAAATACCGTTTTTATCAGGAAAATACTTAGATTTGGGATTTTTAAATATACCGTTCTTATTTTTTGTAGCAATTGCAACAGTAAACGGAACAAATTTTACCGATGGACTGGATGGACTCGCAACAAGTGTGACGGTACTTATCGCAACTTTTTTTACCGTTGTGGCAGTTGGAACAGCAAGCGGAATAGAGCCGATTACTTGTGCAACAGTCGGTGCACTGCTGGGATTTTTACTTTTTAATGTACATCCTGCAAGTGTCTTTATGGGCGATACCGGCTCACTGGCACTGGGAGGTTTTGTCGTCGGAGCTGCCTACATCTTGCAAATGCCGCTTTTTATACCGATTGTAGGATTTATTTATGTGATTGAGGTTTTATCCGTTGTAATACAGGTGGGTTACTTTAAGCTAACTGGTGGAAAACGTATATTCAAAATGGCTCCTATCCATCATCATTTTGAACTGTGCGGATGGAAGGAAACAAAAGTAGTGGCAGTTTTTGCGGTTGTGACTGCAATATTATGCCTGGTTGCCATATTAGGTGTATGGTAAGGGATACCAAAGTAGAATATCAAATAGCAGAAAAGAGGAATTACTTTGGCGGTAAGAAATAGAAATAGAAGAAAAAGAAAAAAAGAGGAATACTTTTTTGACTATACCCTGTTATTTATAGTACTTTTCCTATTGGGGTTTGGTCTTGTCATGCTTTATTCCACAAGCTCTTATGAGGCGGCGTTGGATTTTAAGGGTGACAGTGCATATTACTTAAAGAAGCAGCTTGGTGCTACGCTTCTGGGACTAATTGGTATGATTGTTGTTTCTAAAATAGACTACCATATTTGGGAACGTTTTGCGACTCTTGGATATATCGTGTCTATTATACTGATATTGCTTGTCCTGTCGCCTCTTGGTAAAACGGTGAAGGGTGCAAGAAGATGGCTTCGTTTGGGCGGGCTGTCGATTCAGCCGGCCGAAGTATCAAAGCTTGCCATGATTTTATTTTTAGCAGTCATGGTATGTAAAATGGGAAAAAGCATCCGGTCATGGAAAGGGATTAGTATTGCGATTTTAACAGCAGCTCCGATTTGCGCTTTGCTTTGGAAAGTTACAAATAACTTAAGTTCAGCGATTATTGTAGCGGGTATAGCCGTATTAATGGTATTTGTTGCCAGTCCTGACTATAAAAAATTTATTGTAATGGCCCTGGGGGCATGTGCTGGTGCGGCGGCGGTTGTATTCTACATTGTACAAAGTGCTGCCAGTCAGGCAGATGCCGCGTTAGATGGTGCAATTTCGGCAAGCGGCGGCTTCCGTGGTGAACGTATTATTGCATGGCTGGATCCGGAAAAATATGCATCCGGCAAGGGATTCCAGACGCTGCAGGCACTCTATGCAATTGGTTCGGGTAATATTTTTGGTAAAGGTCTTGGCCGTTCGATGCAGAAGCTTGGTTTTTTGCCGGAAGCGCAAAACGATATGATTTTTTCAATTATTTGTGAAGAGCTTGGTTTGTTTGGAGCCCTGGCTGTTATTTTATTATTTTTATTGTTAATCTGGCGGTTTATGGTGATTGCCAATAATGCCCCTGATTTATTTGGTGCTCTTTTAGTTGTAGGAGTCATGGGGCACATTGCGATACAGGTTATTTTAAACATTGCAGTTGTTACGAATACGATTCCCAACACCGGTATATCGCTTCCGTTTATCAGCTACGGAGGTACGTCAGTTTTATTTTTGCTCGCAGAGATAGGATTAGTGCTTAGTGTTTCCAGGCGTATTCGTTTAAACGACGTTGGGTAAAATGCAGTAATTTTTTGTCAATGCAATACAAAAAAAGTGGTACAATGTATATTTAGCGGGGTTCTACATAGTATAAACATATAGTGGCGACAGCCATGATGGTTTAGGACGGTGGAATATGAATGTAATTGAAATATCCGGCGGGAATCCCCTATGCGGTAAAGTTAAAATTCAGGGTTCTAAAAATGCATCCCTGCCACTTTTGGCAGCAGCAGTATTGATAAAGGGAGTCACAGTTATACATAATTGTCCTCGAATTACAGATGTTTTTTCGATGATACGCTTATTAGAGGCAGTCGGCTGCAAAACAAAGTTTACGAATAATTGTTTAATGATTGATGCTTCGGTTGTGGACAGTGCTTGTTTAGATGAAGCATGTGCCGGCACCATGCGCTCAACCATTACTTTAGTTGGTGCAATGTTAGGCCGAGTCGGAGAGGTTAGTCTTCCCTATCCGGGGGGCTGTGTTATTGGAGACAGGCCGATTGATATGCATATCGAAGCACTTAAAAAATTAGGTGTAGAATTCGTTGAAAGCGATACACATGTAAATGCAAAATGCAGTAAGCTGATTGGGAGCAAAATTTCGCTGCCCTTCCCAAGTGTAGGAGCAAGTCAGAATGTCATCTTGGCAGCAGTTCTTGCCAAAGGCATGACAATATTAGAGGGATGTTCCAGAGAACCGGAAGTGACGGAGTTATGTGAATTTTTAAAGCTTGCAGGAGCAAGGATTAAAGGAGTCGGTACTAAGACTCTCGTGATTGACGGGGTAGAAAGTCTTCATGAAACAAAATACAATGTAGCAGCTGATCGGATTGTGGCAGGAACTTATATTATGGCTGCGCTTGCGACAAGAGGAAACGTTATTTTGGAGGAAGCACCGATTAGTCAAATGGAAACAGTACTTAAGCTGGTTAAAGCGATTGGAGCAGAGTTTCACGTAGAAAATCAAGTAATATCTATTAACGGAGAAAGAGCAAAATATGCGATGCCTTTCGTTGAAACTTTAGTTTATCCAGGATTTCCGACAGACTTACAATCACAGCTTATGGTAGTATTATGTCTGGCAGATGGACTTAGTATTATTCAGGAAAATATATTTGAGAACAGATTTCATATTGTTAAAGATTTAAATCATATGGGAGCTAAAATTATAACAGAAAATAATAGAGCGCTCATTTATGGTGTGGATGCATTATATGGAAGAAGTGTAGAAGCTGAGGAGCTTAGAGGCGGCGCAGCGCTTCTTATTGCGGGGCTTGCTGCATATGAAAAGTCCGTTGTAAGAGACTGTGGTTTTCTAAAACGTGGATATGAAAATATCGTTAATGATTTAGCAATGCTTGGAGGAAACATAAGAGAAACTTATGAAGAGAAGAAATAATTTTTTTTGGAATAATAAAATCCAGATTATTTTTACGTTAGTTGTCATTTTGATTATAGCAGTGATTATGACATTTTTTTTAGATAAGTATAAGGTAACTAAAGTAAAGGTGACAGGAAATGAACACTATACGGAAGAACAAATAAAAGAAATGGTTATGACGGGGGGGCTTTCTAATAATTCAGTGTACTTATCGCTGAAATATAAAGACAAGGAAATATCCGGTATTCCGTTTATAGAGTCAATGTCGGTTGAAGTGCTTTCACCGGACTCTATTTTAATCACTGTATATGAGAAGGCTTTAGCAGGCTGTGTAGAGTATCTTGGCAATTATATGTACTTTGACAGAAAAGGTATTGTCGTGGAAAGCTCGACAGAGATGACAAAGGGAATACCGCATGTTACGGGATTAAATTATGGATATGTAGTGCTTTATAAAGAACTTCCGGTAGAAAATGATGAAATTTTTCAAAATATTTTAAATATTACACAATTATTTGAAAAGTATGAACTGGCGGCTGACAGAATGCACTTTGATAAAAAGTTGAATATTACACTTTATTTCGAAGAAGTAAAAGTCAGCCTGGGTTCAAACGAAAGTATCGATGAAAAAATTATGCAGATTTCCCATATTTTACCGGAGTTATCAGGCAAAAAAGGAGAGCTACATATGGAAAATTTTGAGTCAGGCACAGAAAATATTACTTTCGAACTAGATTAATCCTTATTATGGTAAAAGCTTAAGAAAATAAAGAAAATTTCAAATTTGTGTTGATAATTTTGCTGAAAAATTATATGATAGAGTATATGGAATTTTAAAGGGAATTGAAGGAGGAAGAACCTTGCTGGAGATTAAGTCAAATGAAGCAGACACGACTGCTAAGATTGTAGTGGTAGGTGTAGGCGGGGCAGGCAATAATGCTGTAAATAGAATGGTAGATGAAAATATCGACAAGGTCGATTTAATTGGTGTAAATACAGACAAGCAGGCTTTACAATTTTGTAAGGCATCAAAGTTGTTACAAATAGGAGAAAAATTAACAAAGGGACTTGGAGCCGGTGCAAAACCAGAAATTGGTGAGAAGGCTGCAGAAGAAAGCTTAGAAGAAGTTACAGCGGCATTAAAAGGCGCTGACATGGTATTTGTTACTTGTGGTATGGGCGGCGGTACCGGAACCGGTGCAGCACCTGTCATTGCCAAGGTGGCAAAGGATATGGGAGTTTTAACAGTTGGTGTAGTGACCAAGCCTTTCCGCTTTGAAGCACGTACACGTATGGAAAATGCCCTTACAGGAATTGAGAAGTTAAAAGAAAGTGTAGATACCTTAATTGTTATCCCAAATGATAAGTTACTTGAAATTGTGGACAGGCGTACAACAATGCCGGATGCACTGAAAAAAGCCGATGAGGTATTACAGCAGTCAGTACAGGGAATCACTGATTTAATTAATCTGCCTGCAATTATTAATCTGGACTTTGCGGATGTGCAGACCGTAATGCGTGACAAAGGCATTGCGCATATCGGTATTGGTGTTGGCAAGGGAGATGAAAAGGCAAGCGAGGCAGTGAAAATGGCAGTGGCATCGCCGCTTCTTGAGACTACAATTACCGGAGCAACACATGCAATTGTCAATGTATCCGGTGATATCACATTAGCAGATGCCGATGAGGCGGCAAGCTATGTACAAGATTTAGCCGGTGAAAATGTGAATATTATTTTTGGAGCCATGTATGATGAGACGCAGGACGATACATGTACGATTACGGTGATTGCAACAGGTATCCAGCAGCCAAATCAAGGCATAGCTGGAAGTAAGTTTTCAAGTGGATTTGGACATAATACATATGGACAAGCAGCTAAAAAAACGCCAAGCAGTATATTAAGCAATAACCCAAATCTCGGAACAGCTCCGATTCCACCGCTAAAACCATTGCAGGGGATTCAGAATCCGGGACCGATTAAAAGTAATGTCGAATCGAAATCGTTAAATATACCTGATTTCTTACAAAGAAACAAATAATATTGTATTTTATGACCATTCCAAACGGAATGGTCTTTTTTTGCGCGCTTTTGTCGATAGAAATACTGTTTTTCTTCTATTATTTCGACAGAAAAAATAAACAAGTTTTTCTATACTGTATATAAGAGCAGGGAGGTGAAGAAAATTGTTACGCTGTATTTAGATGTCATATTTCTAACAGCTTTTTTATTGGATTTCGCAGTATTATTTTTCTTTGGAAAATTATTTTCCTTTGAAGTGAAAGGAATTAGGCTGTTACTGGGAGCTTTCATTGGCGGAGTATTTGAAATTTTACCGTGGGTACTGCCGTTTACAATTCCGATGCTTCCTAGAATACCAATTATTTACATTGGCATTCCAATCTTGCAGCTTTTGCTTACTTATTCATTAAAAAGATGGCAGGATTATGTAAAAGGATTTTTATTTTATTATGGAATTATTTTTCTAATGGGAGGATTGCTGGAGTGGCTGATGAGAAAGCTGCCGGGAGTATTTCAAAGTAAGTATAATTTATTATTGCTTTGTGGGGCAATCATATTTCTTTCATTATTTTTTAAAAAATGCAGGGAAATTTTATATGAGCAGCTGAAAATATCAGATACATATTTGGCAGTGCAGTTACTGATCGGAGATAAAAAAATAAGCTGCATGGGATTAATGGATACCGGAAACCAGCTCTTTGATCCAATCAGCAAAAAACCGGTCATCATAATAGAAAGAAGGCTTTTGGCAGAGAATGAAATAAAGCCGGAATTGAATCGTTATCGTTTAATTCCGTATAAAAGCGTTGGTAAACAAGAAGGATTGTTAGAAGGATTTGTAGCAGAAAAACTACTTATTGAAGAGAAAAAGGATATACGTGTCATAGAAAAAGTAGTTGTGGGTATTTATGATGGTGAATTAAGTAAGGATAGGGCATATGAAGTCATTTTAAATCCAATGCTCTAAAGTAAAAGGATAATAAATAAAAAACTAAATTTGAAAAAGCAGGAGGAAGCATATGATATTAAAAGTAGAACTTCCAGGACGGATTAAGTTCCGCCTGGTTAAGAAAAAACCAGGATTTTTTATGGCAAAACAAGGGGAAATTCATTATATTGGCGGGGCAGAGGTGCTGCCGGCTCCATTAGAGGCAGACAAGGAACGGGAAATGATAGGGAATCTTGGAACTTCTCAGGAAGAGAAGGCTAAGACCGTTTTAATAGAGCATAATTTAAGATTAGTCGTTTATATTGCAAAAAAATTTGATAATACAGGAATCGGAGTTGAAGACTTAATTTCAATTGGAACAATAGGACTTATTAAATCCATTAATACATATAATCCGGAAAAAAATATTAAACTTGCAACTTATGCATCAAGATGTATTGAAAATGAAATATTAATGTATCTTCGCAGAAATAATAAAACAAAAATGGAAGTATCAATTGATGAACCGCTGAATGTTGATTGGGATGGAAATGAATTGCTTTTATCTGATATTTTAGGAACGGATGAAGATGTCATTTATAAGGATATAGAAGATGAGGCTGAACGAAAAATATTAAAAAAAGCAATCGGAAAGCTTTCAGAAAGAGAAAGGACAATCATTAATCTCCGTTTTGGTTTAAACCGCCCGGATGGCGAGGAAATGACCCAAAAAGAAGTAGCTGGTCTTTTGGGAATTTCACAGTCTTATATCTCTCGTTTGGAAAAAAAGATTATGAAACGTTTAAAGCGGGAAATAGTAAAAGAGGTTTGACAATCATTTTTGTAAATTCAGTATAAAAAAGGGTTTGTTTGAGCATCCTCATACTAGTAGGAAATATCTACCGGGAGGATGAAAAAATGGCAATGGGCAAAGTGGAAATATGCGGAGTAAATACCGCAAAGCTTCCTTTATTAAAAAACGACGAGAAGGAAGAGCTTTTTGCAAAAATCGGTGAAGGAGACCGCGAAGCAAGAGAAAAATACATTAAAGGAAATTTAAGGCTCGTTTTAAGTATTATTAAAAGATTTGCGAATAATAATGAAAATTTAGATGATTTATTTCAAATCGGGTGTATTGGACTTATTAAGGCAATTGATAATTTTAACTCGGAGCTTGGCGTAAAATTTTCGACTTATGCAGTTCCGATGATAGTCGGTGAAATTCGCCGGTATCTTAGAGATAATAATAGTATTCGTGTCAGCCGTTCTTTAAAGGATACGGCGTATAAAGCTATCTATACAAGAGAAGCTATGACAAAGAGAAATCTGGTTGAGCCGACGATTGCAGAAATAGCAGAGGAAATCGGAATAGCAAAAGAGGATATTGTATATGCACTCGATGCAATACAAAATCCGATGAGCCTGTATGAACCAATTTATACGGAAGGCGGGGACACTCTTTATGTCATGGATCAAATCAGTGACAAAAAAAATAAAGAGGAGCTTTGGGTAGAGCATATTTCGCTTTCAGATGCAATGCGCAGACTGAATG